>NZ_JBNHEP010000223.1:24534-180482 GCF_050015995.1 Dapis brunnea BLCC-M229
AAAATATGTTCCCTAAACCGTTATATGGTTCAGCATAATTTGGTTGAAGTTCAATGGCTTTTTGATAATATTCAATGGCTGCTTCAAGTCGAGATTCTGTAAGTTTTCCTAGCTCTAAAAATATATTCCCTAAACCGTTATATGGTTCAGCATAATTTGGTTGAAGTTCAATGGCTTTTTGATAATATTCAATGGCTGCTTCAAGTTGTTGGCTATCCTTCAGTGCTAGACCAAGATTACTATGAATTTCGGCATTATTTGGATTTAGTTTCACAGCTTTATCAAAGTAGAAAACTGCTTCTTTTGGTTGCCCCTCTAAACCAGCAATAACTCCTAATAAATGTAGCGACTGCCAATTTTGTCGATCTCTTTCTAGGATTTTTTTGCAGATTTTTGCCGCTAATTTTAAATTTCCTTTTTGATAATTCTTTACCGCGGAGTTTAAAAGATTTTCTGATGTCTGATTTTCCATAAGTTGAGCCTAATTACAAAATTTTTAATTCAAATTAGCTAGAGTACGGGAATTAAATTTTTAAATTTGTAGGTATTAGAGATTGTTTGTAAATGAAATATAAAAAGGAGATAGGGAGCACTTAACTGGGAACAGGGAATTGGGAATAAGGTGGAAGAAATCAAGACAACTATTTGTCACTTAAAAATATAGGAATATATGTACCTTTCCACCTCAGTCTTTCTATACAGGCAATTAATAATAATGTTGGCTTAAGTAAATAGGTGTTAAAATTCTCAACTATATAACTAAATGTAAATCTACCTAGCTAATACTAATTTCATCAACCTAGGCTACACTACTTATCTTATAGTGAAATGTGAAATAATTTCCTGAAATTACCGTAGCATCAAAGTTTTAAGCCTATAAAATCTTAACTTGACTTTTAACTTCCGTGAAACGGTATGACTACCCTGACAGAAACTGGAATTAATTTCAAAATCTTAATATAGTCAAGCTTTTCCACATCTATATAGTTAATCAACTATCTACTGGCGTTAATTTTTGGATAATTACCCCGTAGTAAGACCTATAATTTAATACTTAAAACCTTGTATATATTCAAAATATGTGGCAATCTACCCAAGGCATTCCCAATATACCCGATATTACCCATCCCCAAGAACTGATTGAACTTGGCAATCAAATTCTGAAAGTATCTCTCACATTGATTATTCTCATTGGTTTCCTTGGTTTATTTATAGCAATTATAAATTCTTCTTTCCGTCATCAGCAAGAATCAGAAGCAAATATTTTGATTAATGAGTTGGTGTCTAGATATTCGAGTTTACTTAAAAAATTACCACATCTAATTTTAGTTTTAATATTGCTAGTAGGAGGATTTTTTCTTTGTTCAACCCTGAGTAATCGTTACCATAATTGGGAACAAGCAAAAATTGCCAAAATTGCTGCGGGTGTGGCAGGCAATCGCCTCGAACAAATAGCTCCAAAAATTCGTTATGTAATTGCAGAACCCTATACATATTATCAGTGGGTTGATAATAAACAGGTTGAAGTTGAAAGTACGAGAAATGTAGATAAATATTTGAATATAAATGCTTCAAAAATTCAGGTAAATATTAACCAAGCTAAAGACGTTCAAAATCTCAAAGCTGTTTATGTTGTAGATTTTTCCGCAGAATATCAAGTTACTAACCAACTTCAAGATATTCAAGAATTTTTCTTTGATATTCGTCCTCCCTATAGTTATTCTTTACTCCAAAACTTTCGCGTCGAACAAAACAATAAAAGATTAATTCCTACCAACCCTGGAAATTATACTTTTCCTTTCAGTTTATCCCCTGGAGAAACTGTCAATTTCAAAGTAAATTATCAAGCTCAAGGCGGACCACGTTGGATTTATAATGCCAATAATCAACTATTATCAAATTTCCAATTAATAGCATTAGCAAACTTTCCCAAAGCAGACTTTGCAAGTGGTATTGTTCCTACCGAAACTATGGAATCAAATTCAGGTCGAAAGTTTACTTGGGTATTTGATGATAATGTTTCTGTCAAAAATCCTTTTGGAGTTTTTACTGCCACAGACTCAGTAAAAAATACAGGCATTTTACCTCGCCTATTAATATTAGCTCCCCTATTATTTTTATGGTGGTTAATTCTCTTATATTTTTCCCTACCTTTGAATTTACGAGATGTGGCAATATTAGGCGGGATTTTCTTTGCTTGTTTATTGACTTTAACTTACTGTAGTCGCTTTATTAACAATTTCCAAACCAATTTCGCCCGATGCTGCTCTGAATCTTGCAAAAGTAATCTCTAAACTTTCTCCACTAGACATCTCCTAAAATAGTCAAACACTGACTCTAACTATCTTTTAGTCAGCGATGTAGCTGCCGCTAGGCTCCGCCAACGCCACTCCCTTAAGATAGTTAATTTTTACGGTAAAATCAGTATTATAGATACTTACTATTAAAAACCATCCTAGTAATTAACCATGAAAGTTAACTGATTTATCTGGATATTAAGCACGAATTACTACTACAAAATCAATCCACCTATTCATAATCTAACAAGACCACAAATAGTCATTATTATTGGCGTATATTTATCAAAATTTAGCCTAAATCTTTCTTGGGCTACTCGTGCAGATTTTTAGCAATCTAATTAAATGTTGTCAGATGTCTCAAATAAGTTAAAGTTAAAATGATTTGCTCTGATGGTGATAATAATGGTGATCTACCTCCACCTGATGCAATAATTCTTACCTTTTTTTTTGATGCTAACTCCTGCCGTCCTTCGTATAGTTTTATTGCTTGTTTTAATAATTTTTCTAGTTGTTCATAATTGATTCCCAATAAACGTTGTGCTTCTTGAGGATGACTGTGAATATGTTCTAATATACTGAATCATAATTTCTAGACCAAAATTAAGATTTTTATTGTTATATCACGATTTATTTATTTTTCGGAGTGGTCTACTGCTAGGAAACTTAATTGAGTTTAACATAACTGATTTTTTAAATGCTCAGAATTAATTTCATAAATTTGGGAAATGGAAAAATTAATACCCTCCTTTTCCTGATACTATTTTTGAAGGTAAAGTAACTCCTATTCCTGGATTTGAAATTTTGAAATTAAGACTTGGTTTCCTCTAGCTACAGAAATAACTACTCGTTTTAAAGATAGTCAAAACTATTTTCAATATGACAATATATATGTTCTTTTGCTCCCTTGGCTTCCTAGTAATTTGATATATAGAAAACCCTATATTTTAGAACTTTGTATAGTCTCTGCTAGGTCTGTAGGAGAAACTCGTGACAGCCATTATCATAACTCGCCAGACTATCTAGTTTTAAAACCAGAAGATACTCAAAAACGGACACAAAATTTACAACAAACTAACACTAATGGTTACAAATGACATAGTAATAATTCTCAATTTAAAGCAGCTCAAGAAATTGTAAAAATTTCGGGAAATCAAGGTAAATATTATCAACCTACAAAAGAGTATCAACAATTATTGCGACAGCTAATTAATCTTTTTCCATATAGATTAGATACTAATTTTACCAAAATAGATAGGATAGTTCACTATGAAATAGAGAAGTTTAAAGAAAAAATAGTAGAAATTGACTTTATATTCAACTGTTGCGCAACAGTTGATGAATTATTCAATCATAAAAGTATAATTAATTTAACTCAAGCAAAAATCCTGGGGCAGTTGTTGTTTCCCTAGAATTTCTAGGGCTAAAAAGGAAATAGGGAAAGTTGACAAGGACTAAACGAAAGACGATGTTGAGGTGACACCCCGTAATTTACTATTCCTTGTTTATGCTTTTTAGTACCATAACCCTTGTTATTAGTCAAATCATAAACAGGATATTTTTTCGCCAAACGCATAATCAAAGTATCACGCCAAACCTTAGCCACAATACTCGCAGCAGCGATCGCCAAACACTTACTATCCCCCTTAACAATAGTCCGTTGAGGTATAAATAAATCTCTAATTTCTTGATTTCCATCAACTAGAACCAAATCAGGCTTAGGTTTCAGCTTCATAACAGCCCGCTTCATCGCCAATAAAGAAGCTTGTAGAATATTCAAGCGGTCAATCTCCCGAACAGAAGCCATACCAATCTTACAATCCAAAGCCGCTGCCAAAATTTGAGTCGCCAAGTTACACCGACGCTTTTCTGTCAACCTTTTACTATCTTTCACCCCACTACTAGCCAAATGCTCTAAAACCTCCTCTGGCAAAATTACTGCTGCTGCCACCACTGGTCCAAATAATGCCCCACGCCCCACTTCATCCACACCAGCAGTTGGAAGTGAGGATGGATAATCAATCAACTCAGGAGAATTCATCATTACCATTTTAAAAAGTTTGCCACAAATTATTAGCAATCAGGAGTCAAGAGTCAGAATTGATAATGGTTGGTCTGACACTATAGACGTTGATTATTTGTTTTTTTGTCTATTGCTTGCTATTTCAGTTTCTTGGTGAGAAAAGTGAATATTGGTTTTTAGTCCAATAAATATCAAAATTAAGACTTACCTATTCCTCATGACTCTTGACAAAAGCCTAACTATTTGTAGCAAACATTTATCAGGCTTGGTATAACTGCCAAATCTCAAAATTAAATTGTTACCCTTAGGGGATAAGTAATTAGAGCAACTACAAAGCCGACATCATCGGAAAATTTTCCGCTTATTCTTCTGTAACTGCGGAAGAACGACGGCGACGGCGACGAATTGGCCCTGAATCATCAGAGTCATTGCTATCTGAGTTTAGATCGACATCTGAATCACCCAACTCTGACTCGTAGTTATCATTTTCCTCATCACCATCAAAATCATCAGCTTCCCCCAAAGACGCCGATGAATCAAACGTATCTAATTCCCGCTCGTCATCTTCTTCTTCGTAATCTACTACAGATTCAACTTCTAGATCTTCTTCCTTTTCTACCATTGTTTTTTTCAAATTACCCTCCCCAGGTTTCTTAATAGAGATAATTACTGACTTGGGATTTTTTACCGTTCCTTCCTCTACAAGTGTTAATGGAGAAATACCCATCAAAGCATACACATCCTGCTCATCAGATGTCATTTCTACCGTTACTATCTCTGGAGGTTCAGTCACAGGTCTAATTATCTCTCTTCCCGAACGTCGATTAGGACTTGTAAGTGGATACCCTTCTGAAAGGATAGGATATTCCATTCCCGATCCTAATTCTCTTTCCTGTAATTCCAAAGCCTCATCCTGCATAGTTTCACCCACTCCTACCCGACGGCGACGACGGCGACGGGTAGATTCCTGATAACTAGGATGATTCAACAATTCTAAATCTGAGCCATTATTAGCAGGTTCAACTTCTTGATATCTCTGTGTTACCTCCCAAGATTGGTTTTGGGCAGCACTAACCAAAGTTGGAGGAGGAACACTCACAGGTCTCGCTGGTTCCTCAACATCTGGAGTCCGAGTAACTACAGGCAAATTAACTTCCCCGATAGAAGCCTCCGACTCACCTGGTAAATGAACTAAATGTCCTAATCCATTACAGGTAGGACAAGTACGACCAAACAGTTCATATATATTTTGACCTTGACGTTTACGAGTCAACTCAACTAAGCCCAATTCTGACAACTGAGCTATCTGAGGTCTAGCTTTGTCAGCTCTGAGAACTTGATTAAAATGTTCAAGAACCTGCAACTGGTCTCGCCGTGAGTCCATATCAATAAAGTCAACAATAATAACCCCCGCAATATTACGCAAACGTAGTTGACGGGCTATTTCCGTAGCTGCCTCACAATTTGTCCAAAGTACCGTTTCCCGTGCTGTAGCAGAGCGTGTAAAAGAACCGGAGTTGACATCTATGACAGTTAGTGCCTCAGTAGGTTGGATAATAATATAACCTCCAGAAGGCAGGTCTACCCTTGGTCTGAGAGCCTCTCTAATTGCTGCATTAACTCGGAAGTATTCTAGGACAGGAATCCGATCGCTATGATGGTCAATCAAAACTTGTAATGGTTTACCCCCACTCCAGTTCAGCAAATGTTGCTTGACTCGCTTCACTCCCTCACTAGAGTCCACTACAATCCGATTTACATCGGTACTATACATATCTCGTAGTACCCGTTGAATAAAATCATTATCGCGATTTAGTAGTGCAGGCGCTCTGTTTGAATTAGCTTCGATTTGGATAGTTTCCCACTGTTGCTGCAAAACCTCCAAATCTTCTATAACCGCTTCTTCTTCCATTCCTTCTGCTTCAGTACGGACTAATAACCCCATTCCCGCTGGTTTGATTAAAATTGCCAGAGCTCTGAGGCGACTTCGTTCACTTTCAGAACGAATACGTCGGGATAAATTTACACCCCGTCCATAAGGCATTAGGACTAAATAACGGCCTGGTAGAGTTACATTTCCTGTTAAACGTGGCCCTTTTGTCCCAGTCGGTTCTTTCATCACTTGCACTAGGACTTTTTGTTGCGGTGTAAGTAGTTCTGTAATCGCACCAGAGGAGCGCTTCAATCGTAATGGCCCTAAATCACTAACATGAATAAATCCATTACGTTCAGGATCTCCAATATTCACAAAAGCTGCATCTATTCCAGGTAATACGTTTTCTACAATTCCTAGATATATATCACTAACTTGATGGCTGCCTTTAGCAACTACAAGCTCTTGTATTTGGTCTTCAGAAAATACAGCAGCGATTCTTTGCTGCTCGGCGATAATTATTTGCTTTGGCATTCAATTTCCTCCTGTACAGGCTTGCTAATCAAGCCCCTACTTGAATAAAAATGTGGCGTTGTCAATTAAGTCACCCTTAGTGTTATGTAGGTTACTCCTAATGTTGGATGTTAACTGCTTTGCTGTGTGAACTTTAAATTTCTGTTTTTTGGATAATACTTGGTCTGGTGTTGAGTTTTTTCCGTTTCAGTTCACCCTTACCAAGGTGAATATTCCCATCAACTTGTACAGACCTGGTTACTGAGCAACTACTAAAATTATCAACAACAAAACTAATCCAAGCTTTTTTACAAATCTTGATATTTGGCATCAATTCTAAGTTTTTAGAATGATATGCTCCTTTCCGTTCCAGAATGCTCCGCAAACAGGAATTTATAACTAGAGCAATTAATATAATTTATCATCAGGGTAACATTCTCTCAATTTTATAAGTCCTCACCCTTAAGGGCAAAGTTTAAATTGTCAGTTTTAATTCCCATCTGATTATTTATAATTTTCATACCTTTCTTGCTGCTATAAAACTTTAGCATTCAGGCTAATTAACATCTAGTTTCAGTTTTCATTAAATTAATCTATCAATGATTCACTGTATAATTTGCAGACAGTCTAATTTTAGCATTGTTTTAGTTGAAATTCTCTGACTAACTTTTTCATTCATAATATGCAACGCAATCAATAAATAAACGGACAATTTCTGTGATGACTCTGTACTGGAATTAATCAATTTATTAGGGACAATCCCCAATTATCTGCACTACAACTTTAGAGTTTTTTTTGTCAAAGCTTAATTTATTAAATCCATATCAATATCAAATCATACACATTGTTACTGAAAAATTGGGTTTAAAGCCTCCCCCTAAAAGGGGACTTTGTGCTACACTTAAAAAAACTCGAAAGGTATTCAACCGCTCTAAAAATCTAGCTACTAATCGTAACGCACTACCACATTCAAAACTAGAGCTATAGGGTTTTGCATAGGAACACTTATCCATGGAAAAGATCTAAGCAATAAGTACCAGAAAACCAAAGTTTTTTTAGGTTTTAACTGTACCCTAGGGCATAAAAAAACAAGCTCTTGGAATAGAGCAAACCCTTGGGGAGATAATCATCTCTGGATTAAATATCGCAAAGTAATTAATTTAAGTAGACTCTACGGAACTAAGCATCCTAATTTTAGGAGAATATCCGCCCCTTGAGGTCAGAGACCATATTAAACAAAGCTAATTTTCTTGCTTTTAATAAAGTAAATTTTTAGTCTTCAGACTTTGAAATTAATAGCGCTTCAAGCATTATTTTGTCGTTCAAGCAATCCTGAAAAAGCCTATTAACTCAAACTATAAGATTATCTCTACCCATAATTTTAGCATAGACACCCTCGTAGATTTTGGAATAGCAAGCCATAATACCTTATGCAAAAAAGATTGTTACAAATAAACTAATTAATTGTAGTAGCCAATAAGTCCTAGGTAAATCTTAATTTTATCACTATGTCTGAATCAAACTTCTCAGACTCTCAAATCCTGGACCATTATTTATAACATTATTTTACCTACTTGCCATAACAAGCTATAAGTTATATTTATTGACTTACAAGGCCATCATCCACCTTGAGCATGATTCTATGTAATATTGGCCTTGTATAAATCCTGTAATATTTCATATTGGCGATCGCCGAAAAATAAGCCTACTAAAATAACACAGCTCAAACAGTAAATTAGGAAAAATCCTTAATCTTTTGTCAACCAAGGCTTTCCCGAATATAAATTATACCACTTTAGTTGTATAACCTCCCTAAAAACAGAGCATTTCCTTGCTCAAAACTGTTTCAGCTTTAATTACTTAGATTATACCTTCTGCTTTTTTCAACTAGAGTCATCTTTTCAATTTCCACACTGATAAAACCGAAACTTCTTAATAGATTTTCCTGAAATTTTTATTACCCCAAGAACAACTTTTGCCGATGAGTATGCAGCAATTCAAATTCTAACTTGCTGACTTCTTCCAGCATATAAATTATATTTTGTGGTCTTAGTAAAGTCCCATCATTCTGATAGCTTCCTACATAACGAATAATACCATCAGTTTCATAATTCCAATTTGACTCATAAGACCTTGTAGGGAAGTTGCATCCAACGCCCGTAAAGTAATAATTTAAAGCTGTTGAATACTCTAAAAACTCCAACTCAAATAAGCGATCGCGCAAGTTAACAACCTTTACCTTACCCGACTTTGTTTTTTGTTCCCAAAGAATTGATTCCCTATTTTTAATTGCCTCTATCCATTCTTGCAAATTTAGAGTAGAACAGTCATTGCCTTCAAATTCTCTTATATTCTCACAGTCTTTTATTAAATCTTTTGCAGAGTCATTAATTTTTCTGACCCTCAAAATATACTCTGATCTTTCCAATATCTGAGATAAAGAAGGACTCTTAACTTCTACTTCTTCTACCTTATATATAGGTATACCAACTGGCAATTGATTCTCCAGTTTATTCTGAAATATTATCACATCCATTACTTCTGTCAACTCAAAATCCACTACTTCCCCTGTACTTGTTACTCCTAGAGATAAAGCACTAGCTGGAATAATCCGTGGACTTGGATGATATCCCCCGGTAAAGGCAATAGGTATATTACTCCGGCGAACAGCACGAGCGAATAACCTAGCTAAATCTAAATGACTAACCAAAGCCATTTCTCCTAACTTCCCAAACCAGACTCGCAGACGTTGTACCCGATTTTGATTAGGCACAAACTGACCGACAAATTCTGGAATTGGTGGTGGTGGAATAACAATATTATGACCCAAATCCGGACCACAAACACCACAATGGGAACAAGCTGCAAAAGAACAGTCAGGAACAATTGCTTCTGCCAAAGCTTTCTGCAAATCTTCTTTGAGCCAATTTTTATCAATTCCCGTATCTATATGATCCCAAGGTAAAGGTTGGTCAAGTAGGGAATTGATTTTCTCTTTACATATATCACGATGATTTTCTGTATTTTCAAATACATTCCACTCACCATTCTCTACCTGACGGTACTTCCAACTCAAATCTGACTCTGAAATAGCATCACTCCAAGCAGTAAAAGCTCTATCTAAACTTTCCCACCAAGAGTCCATTCCAGCGCCCTTTTCCCAAGCACGCCGAATTACAGATGCCAAACGGCGATCGCCTCTACCCAAAAAATCCTCCATTGCTGAGAGACGGACATCTGTATAATTTGCCTTTACACCTTTCATTCTCCGAAATTCTGTCTTTAGTAATTCTTGCTTACGTTGAAATTCAGCAACAGAAACAGAATGCCATTGAAAAGGAGTGTGAGGCTTGGGGGTAAAATTAGAAATCGTCAAAGTAACCTGTAGCTTTTTCCGACCTTTAGCTCTACATTCTTGCTGCAACCAATTAACAGTTTCCGCAATACCCAACACATCAGCATCAGTTTCCCCAGGCAAACCAATCATAAAATAGAGCTTAACCTTATCCCAACCTTGGTCATAAGCCGTTTTTACCCCCCGCAAAAGTTCCTCGTTTGTCAATCCCTTATTCACAATGTCCCGCATTCGTTGGGTACCTGCTTCTGGGGCAAATGTCAAACTACTTTGGCGAGTACCACCAATAATATTGGCAATATTTTCATCAAATCTATCTACTCTCTGACTTGGTAGAGATAGAGAAATATTTTCATCCTTAAAACGGTTTCTAATTTCAGTTCCCACTGCTGGTAAAGCCAGATAATCAGAACAACTCAAGGAAAGTAAAGAAAACTCATTATGTCCCGTTGCACTTATACCTTTTTCAATAGTATCCACTATCTGTTCTGGTTCCACATCTCGTGCTGGTCGAGTTAACATACCTGGTTGACAAAAGCGACAACCTCTGGTACAACCGCGTCGCACTTCTATTACCAATCGGTCATGGACTGTTTCTACATAAGGAACTAAACCTATAGAATAAGCTGGCATAGGAGTTGCGACTCGACGCAATATTCTTTTTGGCACATCATCACGAATAGGGAAAACCGAGCCATCTTCAGCCATGCTATAAAATTGTGGCACATAAACACCGGGAACTTGGACTAAATCCAACAGTAATTCTTCTCTAGTTAACCCATCCCTCTTCCCCTCTTGAACTATTAGTCCTATTTCTGGAAGTAATTCTTCTCCATCCCCTAAAGCAATAAAGTCAAAAAAGTCTGCATAAGGTTCGGGGTTTGAAGTTGCTGTTTGACCCCCGGCGAAGATTAAGGGGAAGGAGGAGTGTAGTGAGTACAACTTCTGACTTCTGACTTCTGATTTCTGACTTCGTTTAAGTCGTTCTTTCCAAGTCAACGGAATACCAGCTAAACTTAGCATTTCTAGAATGTTTGTTGCTCCTAGTTCATAACTGAGACTAAAGCCTAGAATATCAAAGTCAGTGAGCGATCGCCTTGATTCTACAGCAAATAGGGTCGTATCTGTGGCCCGCAATTTTTGTGCTAAATCTGGAGCTGGTAAATATGCGCGATCGCATAATTGCTGTGGCTGAGAATTTAAGATATTGTAAAGAATTATATGTCCTAGATTAGAAGCTCCTACTTCATAAACTTCTGGGTAGGTCAACACCCAGCGAACTTGAGAGCTGTCCCAAGGTTTATGAAAAGCACCAAACTCATTACCAAGATAACGAGCAGGTTTGTGGATATCGGGTGTAAGTAAATTCTCTACTGCTACTGCCACTATTACTACTTAAGGTGTATTTTATGGTTAGATATATTTCAAGATAGCACCAAAAACTTATGGTGTGGAACTATAACTCAAAGATTTCACTTATTATGGCCTCAGGGTCTCAATGATGAATATCACTTTCTCATATAGTATTGGATCACCTATCAGGGTAAATATCTAGCAGAGAATTTAACTATGTAGAGTTTTTATTTAGATTAGCCATGGAACCAAACTGTGTGATTCGGAAACTCGTATCTAAAGCTCTCTATTTTCGGCAATTAACCCCTGAAATCGAAAATCAAATCAACTCTGAGTTGACACGACTTGGGTATATTTCCGATGTAGATTATGAAGCATTAGAGTTATTAATGGAGGAAATGGATGCAGGGCGAATTCAGCTCGTTCCTACTATGTAAATAATCTCAATTTTTTGTAGTTTAAAATTTCCTAATGTGGAAAAATATTTTGACAGCAAAAATAATCTTTTTTTGGCATATCAGTTATTAGAAAAGCAATATTTAGCAGGGCTATAAAATAAAATAAAATAAAACATGAACTGAGATAGATATAATTCTAAGTTGCTAAGTTAAGTTTTGCGGTGGAGATAAAGAAGTAATGATAAGCAGTAAGGAATAGGAAAGACTGGAATCACTGAATAGTTCTGATACTAAATTAGGTACTTTTGTCAAATCCCCTCTGGTCTTTCAGCATAAGTGCTTTATACCCTCTGCCTTACTCCCGTTATCAAGATACTATCGTTAGCTGATTTTAGTATAATATCCTTTTTCCTTTTTCCTTGCCTTTTTCCTTTTTCCTTGTTCCTTGTTCCTTACTATTTTAGGACTACCAATTTCTCTATGTAGAGCTAGTTTGACGATCTTGTTTTTCAGGGTGTATATTCAATAATTGATAATTGATAATTGATAATTGATAATTGATAATTACCTCTCCCTAAAACGGATTGGATTGACGCTCCGCGTGAAAATTTTTCTTGTTTCTCCTTTAAAGGAGAGCCTTTAAACCTTAATTATTTAGTAATTTTCAAACTGTTTAGTATGGAAAGGTGCAGTTTAATATTAATTTTTTCTCTATTCCCTATTCTCTATTCCCTAAAGTCCTAAAATTTTTTACCTCATCAACTCCAAAACTGCTGCAATTGTATATCTGATGCTCAAGTTAAGTAAGTAGGCAAAATTATTTTTATATCTACTGCTCAAGTATATACAGCATATTTTTTGTTCCATGTTTCCTACTGACAAATTTTTAATTAATTTGGCAGAGGTACTTAGAACCAATTAGAACCAACAAAAATTCACTTACATTGTTGTTTCCAGAACCTGCTCTCTAAAATACCTAAAAATAATTAATTGCATAATTCTATTATCTGTGAATGCCGAGAAAAGAGAGGAAAAATCTGCTACATACATCGCTCCACTGAACATCTTAGTAGCATAAGGACGATAAAGTTGTGTAAAAACTTGGGATTAGTATCCTGCGGAATGCTTACCAAACATTTCACTTTCTCAGACTCATAATAAACTACTCATAAATTTTCCCACTTAATCTACTTGAACAAAATCTAGAACAGAAAATTTGACTGCTCATAACTTTTGTCTTACATATTTTTACTTTTGACTCAAAAACTTCCCTGACTACTTTTCAAGATAAACTTTCCTATATGTACATTAATCAGTTCAGGAGTTAATAAAAGTTATCATGCAGCTTGCCAAAAGGCTAGAAAAAATACCACCTTATCTCTTTACTGAAATTGACCGTAAACGGAATGAATTATTAGAAAGAGGAGTTGACATTATCAATTTGGGGGTAGGAGATCCAGATCAACCTACACCAAATCATATTGTTCAGGCAATGCATGAGGCAATTCAAGACTCAAGAAATCACCATTATCCCCCCTACAAAGGTATAAAAGAATATAGACAAGCCGCAGCAGCTTGGATGAAACGTAGGTTTGCCATTGAAGATTTAAACCCAGAAACAGAAGTAATTTCCTCAATAGGTTCTAAAGAGTCAATTCACAATACTTTTTTAGCCTTTGTAGACCCAGGGGACTATACTCTAATTCCTGACCCTGGTTATCCAGTTTATCGAACCTCAACAATCTTTGCTGAGGGTCAACCTTATCCAATGCAACTTAGGCCGGAAAATGGATTTTTACCAAATTTAAAGACTATTCCTCAAGAAGTAGCTGAAAAAGCTAAATTATTGTGGATTAACTATCCTAATAATCCTACAGGTGCCACAGCTAGTTTAGAGTTTTTTCAAGAATTAGTAGACTTTTGTGGGCATTATGACATATTACTATGTCACGATAATGCTTATTCTGAAATGGCTTATGATGGCTATAAACCTCCTAGTATATTACAAATTCCTGGTGCAAAAGATGTAGCAATTGAATTTCATAGTTTATCTAAATCTTACAATATGACAGGATGGCGGATTGGTTTTGTCGTAGGAAATAGTTTGGGAATTAAGGGATTAAGCCAAGTTAAATCTAATGTAGATTCTGGAGTATTTAAAGCAATTCAAAAAGCAGCGATCGCTGCTTTTTATACTACTCAAGAAGACTTGCAAAGTTTAGTAGCGGTTTACCAAAAACGAAGAGATATTCTCATCAAAGGTTTGCAATCTTTAGGTTTTCCGATTAAACCAACTTTAGCAAGTCTATATGTATGGGTTCCAGTTCCTCAAAATTATACATCTCAAGAATTTGTCACTCTTTTACTAGAAAAATGTGGTATTATCGTACCTCCTGGAAATGGATATGGTGCATCTGGAGAAGGTTTTTTTCGCATTACATTAACAGTAGAAGAAGAACGGATTTATGAAGCATTACAAAGAATCAAAGATGCAGGTATTACTTATGTATAAATAGGGAACAGGGAATAGGGAATAGGGAATAGAAAAAAAATTTAGCTCATTGATATAAGAACTCCTTGATCAATTTTACTCTGATGAGAGTTTAACATTACTAATGTTATGTCCTACATTCCGTGTTCAAAAAGTAGTACAAAACGATCAAGGAGCCTAATTAGGGCTTGCTTATGGAAGTCTTTTGGTAAGGGTAGGAGTTAGGAGTCAGAAGTCGTAGTGGCAAATGGCCATTCGCCACTACAGAATAGATGGGAATTATAGAGGAGGTAGTCGGAATAATTGTAAGAGTGATTTTTCTACCCTTGTCTGCCCAAAATCCTAACTTTTTGGTAGCTCAAGCTAAAAAAGTTGCACTTTTTTTCGATCCTTAAACGCTGAAGCTTTAGAATCTCAATGCTTTTAGATTTAATCAGCAAACCCTAATTAACCTAATTTACGGAGTATAAATACTTAGGGAGATAGGAAATTGTTTTCTACTTTAGTATGTTACAAATTGTCATGGGGAATGTAGGATATATAGTCGTTGCTTTTAGATTTAATCAGCAAATCCTATTAACCTAATTTGCGGAGTATAAATACTTAGGGAGATAGGAAATTGTTTTCTACTTTAGTATGTTACAAATTGTCATGGGGAATGTAGGATATATAGTCGTTGCTTTTAGATTTAGACAAGCTTTTCTTGGTATGAAAGGATTTCAGCCGAAAAAGTGTTTCATTCTTAAGTTAAATAACTATATTTGTGAGAAATATACTTCAAATTGATACCATAATAATTCTATTGTAGTTATTTATAAAATTAACTAAAAAAACAACAGCTTCTTTAGTATAAGAGGCAGAAGTTTTGAATGTGCAGCAGTTACTTCAGATTAAATTAGAGATATTTATCGAAAACGGTGGGGAGTTGAATTCTCATTGAAATTTTTAAAGATGCACCTAAAACTAGATAGATAGATTAATTACCAAAAATGTCAATGGTATTAGCATACAAATAATTTCTAGTTTCATCGCTTACCTAATTTTACCGAATTATTAATTATTAATAATTGATAATTAAATAATTCATGCCTTGAAGCCTCCCCTTGGATAGGGGAAAAAGCGGTCGTTTGCGGAGCATTCCGAAGGATGGGATGGCGAGGTCTCCCGCTCTTTACAGAGCCGCTCCGCTAACGCCATATCCAATCTCCCCTTGAGAAAAGAAATAATATTTCCTTATATTCAATTCCCGAACGGTTTTAACCAGAGGTAATTATCAATTACCCATTATCCATTAATGAAAATTTGTATCCATTCCCAAAGAATGGGGTAATAAAATGTTAGATACATTTCCCGATATTCAAGTTTGTAGGTTTCAACAAATCAGTTATATTCACTGGATAGAAGATATTATGAAATGTTGACATTTTTACCCTTGATAAAATTACTGTAACTTGATATGTAAACTTTTTTCAAGACATTTAACATTTCTGATAAGGGGTAATAGTTTTTTAATTTATATCAATTTCATAACTTGGGAATATGATTTATCATGTCTCTATTGTCTTTAATTATCGCCTGTTTATTCAAGTATTCTATTATCTGCTTATACCATTTATCCATGAAGTTGCGCTTAATAAAAGATAACAGCTATTAGTAAAATTCAGGTTTGGGTAAGAATGATTAAGCGCATTGTTACAGAGAAATGGTATTACAATCCAAAAACTATTAAATATGTGGGATTAGTCTTGGGAAAAATTGATTAATTTTTTATTCTTTAATAGCAAATAAATATAGCAGGTTTATACTGAAAATTAACGTTCAGAAAAAAAACGATGATTGGTCCTAGCCCTGATGGTCGCTCCTATTTATTGGATAACAACTCTAATAACTTTACTGTGCCTTTTAATTTACTAAATTCATATCCAGAAGGTTTACAAGCTCTACCTGGAAATGATACAGTAATAGGCTCATCCAACCCTGAACTAATTAATGGTAATCAAGGTAACGACAACATTTTTGGTGGAGACGGTTCTGATACTTTACGAGGTGGTAGAGATAATGATTTGATTCAAGCTAACCAAGGTAACGATCAAATTTTTGGAGATTTAGGTAACGATATAATTTATGGAAATCAAGGTAACGATACAATTTATGGAGGGAAAGATAATGATATTTTATTAGGAGGGGATGGTAACGATATAATTTCAGGTGACTTAGGGATAGATACATTAACTGGAGGAGCAGGCAATGATACATTTGTTTTGCGAGATTCACAAAATAATAACAATCTAAATACAGCAGATATTATTGATGATTTTAATCCTAATTTTGACAGAATTAAAATCCCAGACAACTTAACAGAAAATGACATCCTATTCACAGAAGATTCCTTCACAGGAGATACATTAATTCAAGTTCAGATCAACGGTTCAATATTAGCAAGAGTTAGAGAAATATCTGACACAAACCTTCTTGAAAGTCGCTTGATTTTTGGAAATACCTCAAATGTTAATGAACTGTCCCAAACCGCTAGCTCTGTAACCCCAATCTTTAATAATATTTTTGGATATGGTTTAGTTGATGCGTCAACAGCAGTAACTAGAGCAATTGGAGCTGGATCTTTCCCAGATGTTCCTGATATAGGAGGAAATCAATGGGGACTAGATTTAGTAAAAGCACCCGAAGTTTGGAATCAGGGAATTCAGGGAGATGGTATTGTAGTAGCGGTCATTGATAGTGGTGTGGACTATACTCATCCTGAATTAACAGGCCAAATGTGGAATAATACCAGTGAAATTCCCAACAATAATATTGATGATGATGGTAATGGCTATGTAGATGATGTCCAAGGTTGGGATTTTGTCAATGATGATAATGACCCAATGGATGAAGAAGGTCATGGAACTCATATTGCAGGGACGATCGCTGCCAAGAGAGATGGAATAGGGACAACTGGAATTGCTCCAAATGCCAAAATTATGTCTCTCAGGGTATTGAATGATGAAGGAAAAGGTAAGGTTAGTGATGGCATAGCAGCTATTCGTTATGCTGTTGATAACGGAGCAGATGTAATTAACCTTAGTTCTGGTGGGAGAAACTTAGTTACGGGTGAAATTGAAGCTATTCGTTATGCTGCTCAGAGAGGCGTTGTATTTGTTTCTGCTGCGGGTAATGGTGGTTTAAGCAGTCCTGATTATCCAGCAAGATTAGCCAATCAACAGGGAATAGCAGTTGGGTCAGTGGAGCGAAATGGGAAATTTTCTTCTTTCTCTAATGAAGCTGGAAACCAACCTTTAGATTACGTAGTTGCCCCAGGGGGAGATGGTATTCGTGAAGATGCAGGAGATATTTATGCCCCTGTACCTCCTTCCATAACAGGTAATCTATATAGTTTCTTTGCAGGTACTTCTATGGCATCACCTCATGTTGCAGGTGTAGTAGCTTTAATTAAACAAGCTAATCCAAGTTTATCTGTTGAGGCCATTGAAAATATAATTATTGAGACTGCTAACTCTACAGTGGTGACTGTCTAATTGATACTATTGAGAAAATAGGCAATGAATGGGACTATTGTGATAAAAATGTTTGATTTTTCAATTCAAATATTTTTATAAAATCCTTACATATAGGCACAGAAACACCCAAGTAAGAGGCGAAAAATCGTTCTTGTCCACAATTAGTCATCTTTTTCACAACCAAAGTTGCGCCCTATTTCGCTATAGGCTTTATGATCAGGACTGTGTGTGGTGTGAAGTGAAGGAGTAAGATGACTGCTGATAGCCAATTCATCTCTGGCAAGGTAATTAGAGGATTTACAGGACGAGCTTTTCAGCCTTTCCTCCCCAGAGATAAACAAAAAAGTCTGTTTCTAGAGGGCCTAGAGGTAGGATTTTCTAAACGATTATTTGATATCCTATTTTCTCTATCGGTTCTCGTATTGTTTGCCCCTCTTTACCTGCTTATAGGTTTACTAATTGTATTTAGTTCGCCAGGATCTGTTTTTTACGTTCAACAAAGAGTGGGTAAAAATCGAAAGCTATTCCGTTGTTTAAAATTTAGGACTATGGTGGAAAATGCAGATGAGATGTTGGGAGAGATTATGGAAACATATCCTCATCTGCGCCTAGAATTTCAGGAAAGTTTTAAATTAAAACATGACCCCCGAATTACATGGATAGGTAGATTTCTGAGAGTGACAAGTTTAGATGAATTTCCTCAATTTTGGAATGTTTTGAAAGGTGATATGAGTGTAGTAGGGCCGAGACCATTAGTGGTCGAGGAGCTGCCAAAATACGGTCATCACATGGATAAAATTCTTACTATTAAACCGGGAATTACTGGTTTGTGGCAAGTTTCTGGTCGCAATGATATTCCTTACCCTAAGAGAGTTCAAATAGACCTTTACTATGTAAACTTCAGAAATTTTTGGATAGATATATGGATTATGTTTAAAACAATTGGCATTGTTATTTTTCCAAAAAATAACGGTGCTTATTAATCCTTGTAATTATGAGTGATAGATTTAAAATTAGCTGAAGCTATCCTAGGGTTAGAGGTTGGTAGTATTTTGACAAATATTGCACCTCTAACCCAAATTTATAAGTATAAATAATAGACATTTTATTTGGGAGGATAACTACTTGTAAAGGAGTCAAGTTGATAAATTTTAACTAAACAATTATTGGTTATAAGGATCGTTTTAGGTTAATCTAGAAATCTGGGGACGATATAAAGTAAAACTCTGCTATTGGGCAAAAAATCAAAAAATATTTATTGCTTTTGTAGTATAGATATTAATCTGATTCTGATAAATATTCCCCTGCTTATTTATCAAAACCAGCCCGATTGGCAGTAAATGTTACAGTAAAAAGCTCTAAAGACATAGTTTTCCTTTGGTCGCAATATTATGTTGCGAGCTTTGCAAGACTAGGCGAACAGCCATCACTTTTATCTGTGATGCTGGTTGGGGAAAATTCCTCACTATTCTTTCTGCCAAAGCTGAGAATGCTGGGTAGTTAACTATAGCTATGAATCCGAACGGCACAACAACTGATTGTTCAAACTGTGGGGAAAAAGTCCCAAAAAAAGTTGTCAGATAAGATTCATTCTTGCCCTGATTGTCGCTGGCTCTGTCGTGACAAAAATGCTACAGCAAATATAAAACATAGGGCGGTAGGGCATTCCGTTCTTAAAGCTTGTGGAGTCCGACGGGATACCGGGACTGGGAAGCGAGAAGACCACACTATAGCCTCAGCTTAGTGTGGGAGTATGTCACGAAACTCGGTGTCTTTAAGGCCGAGAGTATGTCAATAGGTTGTAAATATTAACTGCAATGAGTGAAAGAAAACGAGCGCTAATTACTGGTATTACTGGTCAAGACGGTTCATACTTAAGTGAACTTTTACTTGAGAAAGACTATGAGGTTCATGGTATTATCAGACGTAGTTCTAGCTTCAATACAGATAGGATAGACCATATATATCAAGATTCTCATAATCCTAATGCTAAATTATTTCTACATTATGGAGACTTAACTGATGGGACTACTCTACGTCGAATTCTGGAAGAAGTTAAGCCAGTAGAAATATACAACTTAGGTGCCCAGTCCCATGTGAGGGTTAGCTTTGATTCTCCAGAGTATACAGTAGATGCAGTGGGAATGGGCGCTCTACGTTTACTCGAAGCAATTCGAGACTATCAACAGCGTACTGGAATTGAAGTTCGTTTCTATCAAGCTGGTTCTTCGGAAATGTTTGGCAAAGTTCAAGAAGTCCCTCAGAAAGAAACTACACCTTTTTATCCCCGTAGTCCTTATTCTTGTGCTAAAGTTTATGCCCACTGGCAAACAATAAATTATCGAGAATCATACGATCTCTTTGCTTGTAATGGTATATTATTCAACCATGAAAGTCCCCGTCGAGGAGAGACTTTTGTAACTCGTAAAATTACTCGGGCTGTAGCTAGAATTGTAGCGGGTAAACAGAAAAAACTCTATCTTGGTAACTTGGATGCTAAACGAGATTGGGGATATGCAAAGGATTATGTTCGAGCTATGTGGATGATGCTACAGCAGGAGCAACCAGATGATTATGTGATTGCTACAAATGAAACTCATTCTATTAAAGAATTTCTAGAAATAGCATTTACTCATGTAGACTTAAATTGGCAAGATTATGTGGAGTTTGACCCCCGTTATCTACGTCCTGCGGAGGTTGATTTGTTAATTGGTGACTGCACAAAAGCACAAGAAAAGTTAGGTTGGAAACCATCAGTTACATTTACAGAGTTGGTACATTTGATGGTTGATTCTGATATTAAAGCTTTGGAAAAAGCTGCTATTATTGGCAATGGTTTTGATTAGATTTTTGGGGCTATACTGATTAGTTAGGAGGATTAACTTTTTTGAGGTGATAGTGCTTTTAATTGTCTTTTGACACTATCAAAATTAACAAAGTTTATGATGAAAAAGTAGCTCAAAATCTCAAAATAGAGATAATTATCGGGTGTATCAAGATAATATATAAATGAGTCAACTGGGGAACTAATTTAATTAAAAGAACCCTAGCGGCAGAATAAGTATGAAGTAGAAAGCTAGGATAAATATTTAGTCTATCCCACTAAGACGATTTTTAAGGATTTCACGATTTTTCGATTGGCTCAATGTAAGGGTTTCAACTGTAGTGGGATAGGTTCATTAAAAATAAACAGTTAGTCTCTGAGATTATGACGGTACAAATGCTGCATATAGCTCCTAAATTATTGGTTAAATTTGTCAAATCAAGTTTTACTTCTTTCTATATAATCATCATCTCAGCAAAAGCAAAAATTCTGCCATATCCTAAAGCTGGAAAAAATCTTGAGTAGCCATTAAATACTAATAATAGAAAATCAGAGATTTTATTCTCAACTCTACGGGACTACCGTTTTTTTATCTGGCTAATTTGAATCTACAATAACCCTGAACTAAAGTCTTAGTTAGTATCAATCTTGCTTGGAGGTTTTTAATGAGTAAATTAGAGTTAGAAAACAAAAGAATTATTGTGACAGGTGGATCTGGTTTTCTTGGACGTCAAGTTGTAGATCAACTTCATAAAGCAGGAGCCAATCTTGATAAGATTACTATACCACGCTCCCGTGATTATGACCTTCGGACTCTGGAAGCTTGCCAAAAAGCTGTGCAAGAACAGGATATTATAATTCACCTTGCTGCTCATGTAGGGGGTATTGGTCTAAATAAGGAAAAACCTGGTGAGTTATTTTACGATAATTTGATGATGGGAGTGCAATTAATTGATTGTGCTTATAAAGCAAATGTAGAAAAATTTGTTTGTGTCGGTTCAATATGTGCTTATCCTAAATTTACTCCGGTTCCTTTTAAAGAAGAAGACCTTTGGAATGGTTATCCAGAAGAAACTAATGCTCCTTATGGTATTGCTAAGAAAGCTCTTTTAGTTCAGTTGGATGCTTATCGTCAACAGTATGGTTTTAATGGTGTTTATCTATTACCTGTTAACTTGTACGGACCTGAAGATAATTTCGATCCTAAGAGTTCCCATGTAATTCCTGCTTTAATTCGGAAAGTGCATGAAGCTCAACTAAGAGGGGATAAAAAATTGCCTGTTTGGGGTGACGGTAGTCCGAGTCGTGAATTTTTATACTCTACAGATGCTGCTAGAGGAATTGTCATGGCAACTCAATTTTACAATGAATCCGATCCTATTAATTTAGGAACTAATCATGAAGTAAAGATTCGTGATTTAGTAGAGTTAATTTGTGATTTAATGGATTTTCAGGGAGAATTAGTTTGGGAAACTGATAAACCTAATGGTCAACCTAGGCGATGTTTAGATACAGAAAAAGCTAAGGAAAAATTTGGCTTTGTTGCTGAGGTGGATTTTAAGCAAGGGTTGAAGAATACAATTGATTGGTATAGAGAAAACGCCGATTCAGTTTAAAGGTAGAGGTTTGATTATAATCGATTGATATAGTAAAAAGTTGGAAGTAATTTCCCTTCCAACTTATCCCTATATAAAAGCTTTGATAGTGGAAAATTACTACAAGCTAAATTATCAATAAATTTTGATTTTATCAAAATTACATATCAGTGATTTAAGGGCAGTTTTGCTGAGTGCAGCTAGACTGAATTTATGTACTATTTTCCAGTCAAACAAGCCAGAAGTTGTCTTCAAACATCTTTGGGAAAACTTGATAGTGTTGCAACTATGAAACCAGCTAATTACATGAGTTTTTCTAGCTTGAGAATACTTTAACTATACCTAAATTCTGAAAAATAACTCTATAAATTACCTCTGGTTATTAAAGTTATATTTAATTTTAATTTCAAAAAAAATATATAATTCTGAAAAATAACTCTATAAATTACCTCTGGTTATTAAAGTTATATTTAATTTTAATTTCAAAAAAAATATACAATAGTGAATTTACTTATTTTTTTGATAAAAATATATACCAATCCTCGATCATATATAAGAATCAGTTAACTTTGTCAAGACTAAATACATCCATATCTTTACCGATAAATTAAGGTATAAAGCCTCTCCATTCATGGAGAAAGAAGAAAAAAATTCCTTGAATGCCAATCCTTCTATTACAGAAGAGGTAATTATTCATTATTCATTATTCATTATTGAATATATGATAATTATAGGATATAGCAGTCCTATTGTAGTAGCGTGTCTAGACTGAAATTGTAGGTAAACTATCCCCCCTCTCCTACAAGGAGAGGGGTTGGGGGAGAGGTCTTCATTAACTTGCTCTTTACCCACATTTTCAAGCTAGACGCGCTACTCCCTTCCCGGCAAAAAATTATAATCAGTAGATCATTGCAGCATATAGTTTATAGCCAAATTTGGTTAGGTAACCTTCTAGCGGGAAGGGAGTAGTAGTTGTGCAAAAAATATTCTGAATCAAGGGAAAAGAGAACAGGAATAATAGTTACAGACTTTTGATCTATTCCATGGATTTTTGACAACTGATTGAGGATTGCTATAGTAGAAAGTATACTTAAAAAAAATATTTTCAAACAAGTGCTAAGACCTATTAATTAGTGTCTTAAGTAGGTATAGTTACAAGAGAAAAAAATTTAGGATAATATGCTGTATCTAAGGTCAGATAAATGGTCGATAGGAATCTTCTGGAAAAAATTAGTAAACTCTTAGCTCTTGCTAATTCACCTAATGAACATGAAGCTGCATCAGCAGCAGAAAAAGCAGCAGAATTATTAGCTCAACATAATTTATCTGTAGCAGACTTAGGACAAGACAAAGATGAAGATATTACTAAGGGTATTGTTGATAAAACAGGTCGTTATGTAACCTGGAAAATGTGGATTTTAGCAGGAATTGCTAATGCTAATGGATGTCAAGCAATGCGTTCTACTTACACTGGTGAAATGAGATTAGTAGGGACAGAAACTAATATCACAGTTTCTCACTCACTTTACAAATATTTAACGGCTGTAGTTGATAAATTAGTTAAACAACATAGAGGTAAAGGAAGAGCTTTTATTAATGCCTTTAGGGTGGGGTGTGCAACTAGATTAAGACAGAGATTAGAGCAGCGACGAAAAAATATGGAGGCAAAAGGTATAGTTGCTAATGCTGATTATAATTCAAAATCTGCTATAGTTGTACGCTCAATGTTTGAAAAACATACTTTGGCTATTCAAGCATATTTAAAACAAGAAGGTGTAAAATGTAAAACTCAGAAATCAACTGGAATTAATAGCGATCTAGGTTTCTCCTTTGGATATATTGCTGGAGAAAAAATTAGTTTAAATTATTTGAATCAAAATTTACACAAAGATAAATTCATCAAACATTTAACTATTAAGTAAAGGTGTAATAATTAGCACACCAGCTATTAATCATTAGCTTTTTTGACGTCTTAACTCCCTCACTATGAAGGGTAATTGCTCTCAAGACATTTAGATTAAAAAATATCTTAAAAGAAAAGATTAAAGAGGCTTGATATTAGAAGGTGTAAGTGTTAAAGTTTATGAATGAAGATTTTAAATAGATGGAGAAGATGGCTAAAACAACAACAGAAAAATCAAATACTTCAGAACTATTAGATGCTCCACTGACAGGTAAAGCATTGTTGAAAAAAGTTAAAGAACTTCCAAACAAGTCAAAGAAAGATACTGCTATTGCTTGCGGATATTATACAACTACAAAAGATCAGCAGAAACGAGTAAATCTTGCCAAGTTCTACGATGCAGTTCTACAGGCCAAGGGAGTACAATTAGATGAGAAGAATCCTAAAGATGGAAGAGGACGTGCTCCTACTTATCGTGCTTGTGTTCATAAAAATGGACAGTTAGTAATAGGAGCTAACTATACAGAGGAAATGGGACTTAAACCAGGAGATGAATTTTCTATTCAGTTAGGAAATAAACATATTCATCTGAGGCAGATTAACACTGAAGTTGAAATAGAAGATGACAATAATGAGGAAGAGTAGATCGGTGGGGTAGGAGATAGCTCTTATCTATAAGTCTCCAAGTAAAACTAATCTCAATATGTCAAAATGCTGCAAAAAACTAGAGTTATTTATAGTATGGGAAACCTAGTTTTTGGCAGCAAATAAATTTTGAGAGACAAATTTTAAAGATATGGTAGGAGAAGAACAAAGGATATTTGATTAATCCACCTTGACCAAGAAAGTTCTGGTGGGAAAATTTTTGTCAAAATCAACTGAATTAACAATCCTAGTTGTGCAAACAAGGCAAGTTATACTACTTCCATTGGAAATGTAAAAGGAGGATTAATCCAGAAAGGGAAAGCTGAAGTCAGAACAGGGAATACGAGGAAAGAGATAGGAGTATTTTTGTTTGATCGGGAATTAGTCTTGGATTTTATATTTGATTTGGAAATGCTATAGTTTTATTTTTACACCTGTGGTTAAAGAACGCAAATTAGCTTGCTACAAAATAGAAGAATATTTCGGTTCAAAAAATATTACAATCAGATATTTGGAGAAGTAAATATTAAATATTTGCCGTTTATTTTTAGATAAAAAAAATAATTAAATTATTAATTAAGATTATTAATGCTGGCAGAATTGGATAATTAAATTCACCTCAATAAAACTGAAAAATTAGTTACACTGACATTATTTCATCAGAAATTAAAATTATAAATTCTGAAGTTTTGTGGCTTTTTTATCTGCCAAGAAATAAATTTATTGGTTCACATCAGAAGTTATCTTTAGATGACTAAAGGTAGCTGATTTATAATGGCTGATTAATTAGACTTGAGAGACTGTTTGTCAAATAAGTATTAAGAGAAGCAAATAGTGACTAAAATCTAAAAGCGGTAATACTTCAAGGGAGTCAAATCTGGTAGATACCATAAGTGTTCGGTACATATATTCCTAGATTTTTAAGTGAAAAATAGTTGTCTTGATTTCTTCCTCATTATTCCAAATTCCCAATTCCTTTTTCTCTGTTAAGCGTTCCCTGTTAAGCTTTCCCTATCTCCTTTTTATATTTCCTGATACATTCAATCTCTCATATAATTCTTGTAGTAAAATGGTTTCAATGAAAGAACAATTTATAAGTACCTAAACAAAATTCTTTACCTATTCTAATTCTCTGCAATCTTTAGAAGGTAAAGAATTCAGCTTGTATAGATGTTTCAATAATTGATAATTGATAATTACCTCTATCTAAAAGGAAGAGGATTGAGGTTGTGCCTTTGCACTCTTCGGAAAACCCGCTCTTGCAGAGCCGCTCCGAAGTGCGCCATCCCATCCTACGGAAAGCTCCGCAATTCAAGTCAGGGAGACGCCGTTTTGCTGCGCGACATGAAAAACGGAGTTATGCGCCAGCAAAACGACCGCTCTGTTGGTCGATTGGATATGGCGAGGTCTCCTCGCCATCCCATCCTGACGGAATGCTCCGCAAACGACCGCTTTTTTTTCATGAATGGAGAGGTTTTATACCTTGATTTTTTGGTAAGAGTAATATCATGTCCGCTGGTATTGTTTGCGTAAAAGATAGGGTGAATATCTACAGGAAATTTAAGTTTTTTCCAGCTTTTAAACCTTTTTTCCTTCTTCCTTCTTCCTTGCCTTACAATACCGATGCTACCGGACATGATATAACTCATGGAAGGGGTAAAATAAATATAACTGAATAATAAATATATAAATAATTTTCTCTGCCGACTTACTTGAGATAATTAATATAATAACTATTATATAGCGTTTCTTAGGTTAATGAGGTACACCTATTTTTATTTCTTTTTTATTCCCTATTCCCTATTCCCTATTTCCTGTTCCCTGTTCCCTATTCCCTAAAACAAAAGAATTTTGTAGCTCACCAGCATGGGAATTGCTATATAATCATAATTAATTGATAAATTAATATATAAAAACAAGCAATAATTACGACAAAAATTAATAATAAAAAAATCATGTCCTTAACAGAACAAATCCTGTCTCAAATTCCAGGAAACCCCCTAGAAAGTCTGCGACGAGTCGATCTGATTTGGCAAAAACTTCGAGCAGAAAATACACCTATTCCTACCACTGTTAAGACAGAAACTCAATTATTAGAAAATTCCGACTGGGATGTAGTAATTTGCGGAGGTACTCTTGGTATCCTGATTGGTGCTACCTTAGCCAAGAAAGGTTGGCGGGTTGCCATGTTAGAACGAGGTATTCTCAAAGGTAGAACACAAGAGTGGAATATCTCTCGTAAAGAACTAGAAACATTTTTAGAATTAAACCTTCTATCTCCAGAAGAACTAAAAACAGCGATCGCTACCGAATATAATCCTGCTCGGATTAGCTTTCCAAATAGTCCTGACATCTGGGTAAAAGATGTCCTCAATATTGGTGTAGACCCAGTTTATCTGTTAGAAACTCTCAAAAATGGCTTCCTCAAAGCTGGTGGTCAACTATTTGAAAATACAGCTTACGAAGCAGCAACCATTCATCCAGATGGGGTAAATATCCAGACTAGCAATGGTCAATCCTTCAAAACTCGACTGCTTCTCGATGCAATGGGACATTTTTCTCCCATTGTTAAACAAGCAAGGGAAGGCAAAAAACCTGATGCTGTCTGTTTAGTGGTTGGTACTTGTGCTACTGGATACCCAAAAAATGACACGGGTGATATTTTTGCCTCATTCACTCCCATACAAAATCAATGTCAATATTTTTGGGAAGCATTTCCTGCTAAAGATGGGCGAACTACTTATTTATTTACCTATTTAGATGCTCATCCAGATAGATTTTCTTTGGAATTTTTCTTTGAAGAATATCTACGTCTATTGCCTGAATATCAAAAAGTCGAACTTAGTCAACTTATATTTCAACGTGCCTTGTTTGGTTTTTTCCCTTGTTATCGTCAAAGTCCTCTTCAAACTCCTTGGAATCGTATTTTGCCAGTGGGGGATAGTAGTGGAAGTCAATCTCCTCTGAGTTTTGGCGGGTTTGGAGCAATGGTACGTCACTTGAAACGTCTGACTATGGGTATTGATGAAGCTTTGCAAATTGACAACCTTTCGGTAAATGCTCTAACACTTTTGCAACCTTATCAACCTAATGTATCAGTTACTTGGTTGTTTCAACGTTCTATGAGTGTAGGGGTAGAGCAGAAAATTAGCCCAAATCAAATTAATCAACTATTGGCAGGGGTATTTCAGGTAATGGAACAACTCGGTGAACCTGTGCTTAAACCTTTTTTGCAAGATGTGGTACAGTTTCCTGCTTTGGCACAAACTTTATTTATTACTTCCTTAAAGGAACCAGGTTTAGTAATTAAAATTATCCCTCAAGTTGGTGTGGAAAATTTATTAGGTTGGATGAAGCATTATTTTAATTTGGGAATTTATAGTTTGTTATATCCTATTGGGGGGGTAATGGAAGGTTTGATGGCAAAAATGTCAGAGGAGCAAAGGTATTATTATCATCGTTGGATTGAACAATGGCAATATGGTTCTGGTGGAGATTATAGTTGAAGTCAGAGGTTAGGAGTTAGGAGTTAGGAGTCAGAATTTCAAAGTTTTCAGTTAGAATTAACTGTTATAGAAGCCATTTGGTATCTTTGTCTGCAATTAAATTTTTGAGTTACAAGTCGGGAGTGGAATAGAGGCAATACACCGAAAAGATTGAAAAATTCTCCCTGACTTCCTTACTCCCCTACTTTTAAGATTAGAATCAGATTTTTCCCATCATCAAATCTTTCCACCCATTCCTCCTGAGTGGAAAAGCACAAATATTTTCATTTTATGAAGCTCCTGAAAAAAATCGCGAGTCAAAGGATTTTCGGCTGCATCCTCACAAAAATTGTGATATGATAAAATTTAAATGGAGTTGTTCGCCCATACGCATGACTCTTTATTCAACCAAGTTTCCTTGGCAGGAGAAAATCAAATATTGAGGAATTTTTCCCAAGAGCAATAGCAGAAATATTTTCATCTTGTGGAGCTCTCATGAATACTTGTTTTTCCCTGCTCAAATCTTTCCACCCATTCCTCCTGAGTGGAAAAGCACAAATATTTTCATTTTATGAAGCTCCTGAAAAAAATCGCGAGTCAAAGGATTTTCGGCTGCATCCTCACAAAAATTGTGATATGATAAAATTTAAATGACTTTTTATTCAACTAAAGATGGTATGGTTTCGAGAGTGATAGAACTCCGTTCCGCTTCGCGATCGTGTAACATGCACCGGTGAGAGGCATCTTGCCTGTGCTACAAATACATTACCTATTAATTAGGGCTTGCTGAATAATCATAAAAGCATTGACATATAAAGATTTTAGCTTTTTTTTATCTAAAAAAGTACCTGCTTTTGGGTTGATCAAGCTCAAAAAGTTAGCATAAAAGGCAGACAACGGCAGAAAAACCAAGGGAAAATTCTGACTCCTACCTCCTTTGTAATTCCCGTTCCTCGTGACTCCTGACTCCTACCCTTACCAAAAAACTTTTTTCAGCAAAGCCTAATTAAAATATCGACTACTTTATTTAACTCGACAGAATGAGAAGCTTTAAAAAGAACTAGATCGCCTGGTTGTAAAAACTCTTGTAAATGTCTAGCTAAATTCTGGTGAGCATCATCAGCAGTAATATCTTCTACTTCTATAAACTGTAAACTAGCAGCACCTATAGCCATTGCTTCTGCTTCCTCAAAATCAGCCAAAATAAATAAACCATCAATATTCAAATTTCGTACAACATTACCAACTTGTTGATGGAATAAAATTGATTTATCCCCCAATTCTTTCATAGTTCCCAACACAGCAATATGACGTTTTCCCGGAGTTTCAGCTAATAAATTTAGAGCTGCAATCATCGACTCTAATCCAGCATTATAACTTTCATCTAGAATCACAATATCATTATCTAGATTAAATCTTCTTGCTCTACCTTCTGGTAATTGAACCAATAAATTATTAGTCAAAGGTTCAAATAGAGTTTTTGTCGGAATATTTTTTCCATGAAGCACTTTCAACACTGCCAATGCTGCCAAATAATTAGAAGCATTATGACTACCAGGTAAAGGTAAAGGTAAATCCACACCCTCAACATTTATAGTTTGAGAATCAATTAATGTTCCTTGTAAATCTCCACCTTCTAAACCATAAGTAAAAGTTTCTCCCGACCAAACTTTAGCCGCAGTTTCTATCAACCGTCGATTATCATAATTTAGAATAGCAATACTATTATTAGACATTTCTCTTAATAATTCACACTTAGCTTCAGCGATCGCTTCAACAGAACCCAAACGACCAATATGAGCAGTACCAACATTGGTAATTAAGCCAATTGTTGGATTGGCAATATGTGTTAATTCTGCTATTTCTCCAGGTCCTCGCATTGCCATTTCTATCACAGCATAATTATCATTAGCAGAAAGTCGTAGTAGAGTTTTAGGTACACCTATTTCATTATTATAATTAGCTTCAGTTTTCAGCACTTGACCCTGAGTTGCTAAGACTTCAGCGATTAATTCCTTAGTAGTTGTTTTACCTACTGAACCAGTGACTGAAATCACAGAAATATCAAATCTATCTCGCCACCAACGAGCAATTTTTTGGTAAGCTTTTAAAGAATTTTCTACCCGTAATATAGGTACGTTATTTGACAGTTGTTCAACCTCATTATTTAAAGTATATTCTTGTTCAAGAATCACACAAGAAGCACCTTTTTCAATTGCCTCCTTTATAAAGTTATGGCCATCAAAATTTTCGCCTCGTAATGCCAAAAATCCTTCACCAGATTGTAAGTTACGAGTATCTGTGTTTATACCTGTAATTAATTTGTTTTCTGGAATCTCAAAATCTGTAAGTGTTGTAGCAGTCAAGATTTCAGTTAGTTGGAATAGGGTAATGCGACAAACCATAGCTATTGGCAGTCCTCCTGAAAGATGTGTAATAATTATATAAGAGTATTTGTTATTGTTGAATTCAATTTATTTTCTGGAATATAACTGAGTAACCAAAACAAAATCAAAAGTTTAAATAATTCTCAAAAGTTATAGAGAATATTTTTTTGTAGCTTGGCAAATATTGTCATAATGTTGAACTCAGATGAGGCAAAAATCTCAGATTGTATTACTCTAATCTAAAGCAAAATTATGACAAAGCCTAGTAGTCTTGAATTGTCAAAAATAGCATATATCATGACCATGAATAGGTTGTGAATAAATGTAGGTTGTTGACCCATGTCTATACCTTTATATTTTCCCAGACTTTTATCTAAGGTTACTTTTCATGTCCTATTTAGGATAGCTGTATTCATTAATGGATATTAATGGATAATAGATAATTACCTCTCCCTAAAACATATTGGATTGACGCGGAGCGTGAAAATTTTTTCTTCTCGAGAGGAGATTGGATATGGCTAGGTTTCCCCACCATCCAATCCTAAGGTCATGCTCCGCAAACGAGAGGCTTTTTACTTTAATTATTCGGTAATTTAAGTTTTCTCTGACCTCTCTGTGGGTAATACCATGCATGAAAAAAGAATGTTACGAATAATAAACAGTATTAAAAGACTCGATCGTCCATGTCTATTTGACGAAAAATATAAATTACGACATAAAAAATATAGCAATCCTATTTAAGTTGTAATATTTTGGTGGTAGTTAGGAGTCAGTCCTCAGTCCTCATGAGTCAGAATTTTCAAGGTTTTTGGTTAATATTAACTATTCTCAAAATTTTCACAAATCATTTAGGATTGCTATAGTATAAAACCTATTAATTATGACTCGGTCTGACTGACTTCCCCTCCCAGGAGGGGTTAGGGGTGGGTTGACTTCCAAGAAATAGCCTAACTATTTGCAGCAAACATTTATCAATTTGGTATAACAGCAAGTTCCATATACTAAACCCTTAGCTCCTTGGCAATTAATATCTATGAACATAGTTAATCATCTATTAATACCAATACTCCAAAAATGTGGTATTTTTGATGCTGATGGTAATCAAATAGTAAAAAATCCTATTTAGTTCAGAAGTTGGTAATTATTTATGACTCAGTTCAATTAATATCTATATTACCTAATTTTCGCAAAATCTTTACCAAAACTTTATAAAAACTCCGTAAATTTTGAAGATAATAAAACTAATAGAAATTAGTCAACCGTGTAATTTAAAGTGTTAGGCGCTACCAGATATGATTTTTTCTGAAAAAGAATCTAGGTAAAAACTATATATAGTAAAGTCAATAGCTATCAGATCGGAAATCCTATAGACAACTCGATCAAAACCAGAGATTAGCAATTGTTCCCATAGCTAACGAGACTGGAATCGAAAAAAAATAAATTGGGGAAGATATAAAATGAAAAACTTTATTGATGAATATAAACAAGACAAATCCCAGTATGAACAGTATATCTATAACCATTTTCTCCAATTGATAGACCTAGAGTCATCAGAAGAGATAATTGAAAGGTTTAGGATTTTATTTATTAATGGTTCTGGATATCCTGACAGAGAGGTAGCTAAAGCACTCGAAAGAATTATTGTATTATTGCAAGTTGAGGAAGAATTTAATTTTATCCTAAATCGCTGTTGTCATATAGTTATTAATAGAAAGCGACCCTATAACTATAAAAAAGATGTGTTGCTAGACTTAATTAAACTTTTTGATAGTATCAAGAATAAAACAGTACACCGTTACTATGCTTCCCGCAGTAGCAAGAAACTATTTGACCTGGTTAAGGCATTCACAACAAGTGAGCAGTATTTAACTTTAAAACGTTTTGCAGAATTAATAAACCAAGAAACAAGAAGTTATAGAAACACTCATAGTGCTTTAGCTCAACCTTTGAGAACTCTAATTCCACGTTATCCTTACTTATACCAACATTGTTTAATTACCTCAGACAATAGCTATGAACATCAGCAAGCTATTAAAAAGATGCAACGACAAAATCAGAAAAAATTTGAAATAAACTTATCCCACTATGTCACTCATCAAATTAGACATAGGATAATAACTACCTCAACGTTTACAGAGTCTAGTTGTAAAAATACAAACAAAATTCAAAATCCTACTCTTTTGAGCGATCGGGAATTATTATCAGCTATTAGACAATTTGTAGGTAAAGTTGAAAATGGTTATAACTACCAAGATTATGCCAAAAGTTTCCTAACTCATGCCAGGCAACCTCAATCTTATCGTTGCTTTAAAGAAAGCTTCTATGAATATTTAAGCTCATCATTTGATGTAGACTCCAGGTATATTAAGTATCAGTTCAAGGACAAACTATATAAGCAACTAAAAAATACCATGTCTCACAATGATGATAAACAATTTAACGACTTTTTACTGATGAGAACCTGTAATCAAATGTTAGGGTTTTTGGTTGTAGAAAGCATTCAAAAACCACAGCACTTTTTATTTCTTAACCTGATGGCAAACATGGGTCCAATAGCAACTACCAGTCTCCTCCTAAAAATAGTTTTGGTTTGCTATAGAGTCAAACCATACCTAGAAAAGCGATTTGCAATACTATTTAACCATTATGAAGCATCTACAAGAGAAGCAGTGAAATGGCTGGTGAAAGCATTAGAAAATATACAAGTTGCCTTAAGTACCAACTTTGGCAGGATCGATATATCTTTTATTCATTAAAAGATATGAGAGTTTCTTGAACAAGTCAGTAATAATATTATCACTAGACAAAATTCAAAAAAGATACCTTAAGTAAAATCATCTGAAAAACTATATAAAAGATTTACTCTACTCCTAAATCCTGATTCCTAACTCCTACCAATCCAAACTTTGTAGCAATATTTTATGAAACTGGTATAACTTAGCTTAGGGAATAATTTTGCAACTATCTTGCACCTATAGGTAAACTATTAATAACTAAATTATAGGCGAAGTACAGAACAATAGAAAAAGTAATGACCCAAGTGTTACTCAACGAAAACGAAGGAATAGAGTCGGCCATCCGGCGATTCAAACGTCAAGTTTCTAGAGCAGGTATTCTTGCAGATGTGAAAAAGCGTCGATACTTTGAAACCCCTCAAGAAAAACGTAAGAGAAAGGCAGTAGCAGCACGGCGTAAAAAACAGTTTTATTAAAGTATTACTTGATAGCTAAAAAATTCATCAGATATATTTAAAATTTTGATTAGGGTTAAGAAATTTTAGCCTAAAGGTTTTGTTACTGTGGCTAAACTTATCAAAACTCTAATTATATATAGCAATTCTCAGCTCTGAGTGAGGTAGAAAATTCAAGGATGAAAAGGGAACATAAAACAAGAGAGAAATATAGCTCACTAACTTGAGAAATACTATAAACAGCCGTTTTGCTCCGCAACATCAAAAGTGTTTAGTCTGTCGCTGACATGAATGCGGAGCATTGCGTAAAAAAACTTTGCGCCAGTAAAATTTACACTACTAATTTTAAAAAATATAGTAGGAATATTAAAGTATAATTTAAAAATATTAAAATATGAACTGTTGACTGATAAAGAATAATAGGAAACATAGAAAATGAGGGAGAGTAGGAAATTTTTATGGAATCTCCTTACAAGAATATTTTATTTATAACTGATTATCTGAAAATGATATAAGTATGTAAATAATAGTTATATATATATAGTGATTCCCATATTAATAAGGTATAGTATTTTTTTATTCCCTATTTCCTATTCCCTAAAATCCAAAACTTGTGTATCTCTACAAGGGTTATAATTCCTATATTTTGATCGGCTCTATAACTTTATTTATATACTATACATGAAAAAATAATATTACAAATAGTGAGCTAGGATGGTCAAACTTCTGGTAACATGAATATTTGAAGATTTAGTGAATACCTAAAACCTACCACCTAATAAATAAAAATTATTTCTAGCAAACATTTATCAAACTGGTATTAAAAACAAGGGAAATGATTAAATTAATTATAGATACAGCCTATTTCATGTAAGTGTGGCACAGTGATTCTAGTAGATTTGATTAAAGACATGAAAACTTTATTCTATACTTCAAAAACTATTTAAAAATTTAGTGTCACTGTACCTCATCAACCTGGAATCCGCTGTATCACTCAATATTGTACTCTGAAAAATATTTCTTGCTACTAAAGGATGTTAGTTGCCGGTCTGATTAAATCCAGGCGAAAAAGCAAATTAAGAGCTACAGTTATATCTGAAAAAATTGACGTTAGTAGCAAAAAATTACTGAATTTTGCAGTTTACTTCCTAGCTTTAAAAAGGATATAAAAATCCAGATAAATACTTCGATAAAACCGTCAAATTTACTTGATGAAAATATAAATAAAACTTGAAAAAAATCAATCAAAAACATAACAAATTGTTTATTTTGAAGCGAAAAATATCCGAAAATGAATCTAGATAAAGAACTAGACAAAACAATATCAAGCTTTGCAGATATTCAAGCAGAACTTAACATCTGTAACGCTAAAGATGCTTTAAAAGACATCGTAACTAATCTGGATTTAACTCCTGAAGAAAGAGCAGGATTAGACTCAGAAATTTCCGGGTTAGAATCAATGTTAGAAAAGTTAGAAAAAGCTGCTGTTTATATTGCTGTATTTGGCATGGTAGGCAGAGGTAAATCTTCACTTCTCAATGCCTTATTAGGAGAAAAAGTATTTGAAACAGGTCCAATTCATGGTGTTACCAAAACTACCAAAATTAAACAATGGGAATTGGGAAGAGAAAATTTAACAGAAATAGAATCATCATCTACAAATTCTCTTACTTCCTACAGAATATCTCAAGTGGAACTGATTGATACTCCTGGTATAGATGAAGTAGATGGAGAAACTAGGGAATTAATGGCGCGACAGGTAGCTAAACAAGCAGATTTACTTCTATTTGCTGTAGCAGGAGATATTACTCAAGTAGAATATGAAGCTCTTTCTTACTTACGAGATGCTGGTAAACCAATTTTGCTAGTGTTTAACAAAATAGACCAATACCCAGAAGCAGATAGATTAGCTATATATAATAAAATTCGTGATGAACGAGTTCGTGAATTACTCTCGCCAAATGAAATAGTTATGGCTGCAGCTTCTCCACTAATGGCTAAAGCAGTGCAACGTTCTGATGGTAGTCTTAGAGTAGAGATGGTGCGAGGAGAACCTCAAGTAGAAGATTTAAAGCTGAAAATATTAGAAATTTTAGATCGAGAAGGTAAATCTTTGGTAGCCCTCAATAGTATGCTCTATGCTGATAATGTTAATGAGCAGTTAGTACGCCGGAAAATCGAAATTCGCTCTCAAAGCGCAGATCGGGTCATTTGGAAGGGAGTAATGACTAAAGCAATGGCGATCGCTCTCAACCCTGTAACTGTAGTAGATATTCTCAGTGGGGCAATAATTGATGTAGCTATGATATTGACTTTATCCAAGTTGTATGGTATTAGGATGAGTCAAAGCGGAGCAGTAGATTTATTACAAAAGATAGCTATTAGTATGGGTGGTATAACTGCCAGTGAATTAGTAGCAAATCTAGGACTAAGTTCTTTGAAAGGATTATTGGGTTTAGCTGCACCTGTTACTGGAGGATTGTCTTTAGCACCCTATTTGTCTGTCGCAGTGACTCAAGCAGCAGTGGGAGGTTTATCATCTTATGGAATTGGGCAAATAACCAAAACTTATCTTGCTAATGGTGCATCTTGGGGAGAGGAAGGTCCGAAAGCTGTGGTGAGTAATATTTTGGCATCTTTGGATGAAAATTCGATTATGGGTCGTATTAAAGATGAGTTAATTAGTAAGTTAAACATCAAAGATTTCAGTTTGGAAAAAGGCAACAGGCAAGACTAAGTTAGAAGGATTTGTAATTAATTTTGCCTAGTTACTTAACAATCAATAATAACAAAGCAAGTAAAAAAATATTACTTCAGAGTAGTTGAATAATTTATTGCTTCGGAAGATTAGTAATTTAGAGTAAGTTGATCATAGATTATTGACTAAGGAGAACTCTGATTCTATTTATTCTGGAAATTTGAGTTGAGTTTCTACAAAATTTTTCCTAAAAAAGGGTATTGATAGATAAGGTATGTTTTAGTGTCAACTTTTATATATCCCTTATATGATCAAGGTTTCATAATCGAAATGTTAGCTGTGAAACTCAATTCAAAAAACGAATTAAGAAGTACCGAAAGTTAAGTAAGTCATTATCTAAGAAAACTAAAGGGTCTAAAAGATCTGAAAAAGCACGGGCTAGAGTGGCTAAGTTCCATGCTAAACTCAAAGATACGCTTGACAGATTTTCTGCATAAATTATCTACTAAAATAATTCGTGAAAACCAAACAATTATTTTAGAAGTATGACAATGTTTCTGGCATGGTAAAAAACCGCAACCCACCCCCATCCCCTCCACCGGAGGGGAGCAAGAGGGGTGGGTATCTGATGCGCGGTTGGCGACAATTTAGAAGTTTATTGGAAGGAAAAGCTGAGAAAAAGGATCGTGATTTTAGAGTAATTAGCCGTTGGGAACCTACAAGTCAAGTTTGCTCAAATTGTGGCTTTAAAGGTGGCAAATTAGACCTTCAGGTGCGAGAGTGGGAATGCCTTAACTGTGGTGCAAAACACGTTCTTAGACAAGAATGCAGCAATAAATATATTAGTCGCTCTCTGGCAGTCCGAGACATTAAAAGGACGCGGAGGCAAGCGTAACCCACCCCCATCCCCTCCCGGGAGGGGAGCAAGAGGGGTGGGTGCAGCAGCCCGTGAAACGTCAACCCGCCGTGGGGCTAAGGCTCGGTAGGAATCCCCGTGCCTTTAGGTCGGGGAGGATGTCAAAGAGTAGAGTTCTATCGTATATCATTGATATCTCAACCGCCATACTTCCATACCTAGATACCTTCCCAAGGACGATAACCTTGTCTCAACATCTCATATTCTTGATTGATTTCTCTGTCTAAAGAAATATAAGAAACTCCTTTCTTAATCTTTTCAATGGTAGCCTGCATACAGGCTAATCCTGCTTTATACTCCGAAATATTTGTCACGTTTATCCGAAAGCCAATTTTCTTTGTAAACATTGAGCTTAAAGGTAAAAGTGTAACCTTTCCAATTTGAGAAAAATATTCACCCAATTTATAACTATCCGCTATCCCTAAACTCTTCATCCTAGATTCTAGTTCTGAGTTAAACCCAATATTGACAAAAGGCCCTGCACAGCTACTTTTTATAATCTTCATTCCCATAGCCAAGAAATCAGAAGTCATCAGAAAAGCTTCAGCATTAGTCCTCAAGATCTCTAACTCTTTTCTCAATTCTTCACGATGATTCAAGTCTCTTTTGTTTAGAGCCCAAGAAGCTGTAAGTACCTCTGCATTGGTGTAACGAATATGTGCTGCGACAACAAAGCGCTTAATGTCCTTCACAAGCTCCTCATTCTGACTCGTCAAAAAACCTACTTTGCCAATACCGTCAATTCCAAATTGTCTTCGCATTCCACAGGTTGTAATAACTAAATCTGAGCGACTACTCACACTAGCCACTGAAACTTGGTCATTTTCTATTGCTTCAGTTCCTGAAAAATACAGATCATTAATGATTAGGATATTATGTTGATGCGCGACCTCGGCTAATTCTTTTAACTCATCTGCACTATAAATTTGGCACCAGGGATTATTAGGGGTTTCCAGTATAAAAGCAGCAATTAGATATCCATTCTTTTTTGCAGTACAAATGACTTCTTCCAATTTGTCTGGCTTAATCTTAAAACTAGAGGGACAAACTTCTACTAAATGCCGATTAGTGCCACAAAATATATCTATATTATGGTTGTAGCGAAAGTTACCTTCTGGATAAATGACTGTAATAGGTTTAACATTTCCTCCCATCCGTAATAATCTATCTTTGGAGGCTAGAATCGACATTTTAATAAGAATTGTTGAAGTCTTAGGGAAAATAGCTACAGATTTCGGATCAACCTTAGGAAAAGAGGGAATTAATCCAAAAATCTTTTCTGCACCTAGATTAGCAAGAATTTCTGGCACAGTTACTTTATGAGAATCGATTAAATACTGGGCAGGGTAAGATGCATATAAATTCTCCATTTCTAGCATTAGATCTTTCTTCTTATATTCAGGGGCATCTGAATGACCCAGATCAACCTGACCTTGATAGCGTTTAAGTTTTCTAAATAATTCATACTCTTCTGTTGAACGTGATTTCATCATAAAATTTCGCTAAGCAGGAAAAGTGCCAGTTTTAACGGCTGTATGGAAAGGAGTCAGGAGGAGAGAGAACCACTTTCATTTAGTAATTATGACGACGGGAGAATTTTTTTTATGTCCAATCAAACGTATTTGATATTATGATTAGATGAAGCGATCGCCTCTCCCTTACGGTTTTAACCAGAGGTAATTATCCATTATCAATTATCAATTAATGAACTACCTACCTTAATAGTTTAAGTTTGAGTCTAGGGAGAACGGGTTATAGCATTTTGAGATTTCCCATTCTCCCAAATCAAAAATTTTGTCAGAACTTTTAATAACTATTTATTCTTAGTTTTAAACTGTTCTAACCATTCCTGAATTTGAGAAGAAGCAATATCTCGTCCTCCCAAACCAAAAGCTAAAGCAATAGCTACTGCCATTGCTCCCATGAAAAGTCCAAAAGCTAGATTCACAATGCTGGGAGCAATACCCATTTGTTGCAGAGCCATAGCTGAGACTAATACAATAATTCCAATCCGAGCAAGCTGACCCAAAAGTTTTGCTTGAGAATTACCAGAACTGGTAATTAAATTATAAGCAAGGTTAGCCAAGTACAAACCTATGGCCAACACTACCAAACCATAGAGAACCCGACCTGCAATTAATATTACTACGTTAACAATTAAGGTCAGAGCCTCAAGTTGCATAATCTGAGTAGCTGAAACTGTAGCAAATAGGATAATGGCCACAAAAGCTACAAGGCCAGCAATTTCAGATGGAGTCCGCGTAGTACCAGGTCCACCCTGAATTACAGTTGCATTTGGGTCGCTAGATGGGGAAGATGGTGGAGTGGAAGTTAAACCAAGCCAATTGAAAAGGTTATTAAAGCCAATACTTGTCAGAAGATTAGTAACTAAATCTTTAACAAATTGACCAACAAAGTAAGCAATTGCAAGAACTACAACAGCCGCAAAGATTTTGGGGACAAATGTCAAAATATTGTTGAGCATCGCCACTGCTGGAGTAGTAATGGCCTCAATATTCAGAGCACTCAGAGCAGCGATCGCTACAGGAATCAATATCAGTACATAAACAACCGTACCAATAATCGCAGAAAGATTTTGACTGCCACTGGTTTGACTCATGCCCAACCTGGTGCCCATTTGATCCACACCTGTAGCAGCGAGTAGATTAGTAACAACTTTCTTAACCACAGTAGCGAGTAACCAACCAACTGTAGCCAGAATAACAGCCTTAAGAATCCTGGGCAGAGCTTGTAAGATTTGATCCACCATGTTTTGAACAGGTTGTAGAGCAATCTGTAGTTGCAAAGCTTCCAGAATTACTGGCAAGAATAGTAAGAAAATCAGCCAATATATGGCATTAGCAATAGTATCGCTAACATCCATTTGACTTTCTGCTTGTCCATCACTGACCTGCTGATTCAGACGGTCATTTAAACCAAATGTTTTAAGTCCTCTGCTTACTGCTAATTTAGCTATAGTTGCCACTAACCAGGCAATACCTAGCCAAATCAGGGCAGCCGCTATATTAGGTAAGAAGCTAGTTATTTCTGTGAGGAAAGCATTGAGAGGTTCAGAAACTGCGGTTAGCTGAAGCTTGTCAAAGAAGGCTATCAGAACAAAGATCATAATGATCCAGAACACTACAGAAGATATCCATTTCTCCACTGGTAGATTCTGAGCTTGTTCCTGACTGCCTGTCACCCAACTAGCAATTTTGTTATCAATATTAGTCTTCTTGAATAGTTTTCCAACTATGCCGGAAATAATCCCAGCAACTATCCAGCCTACAACTAGAATTGCAATTGCTGTTATCATGTCCAAAATTAAAATTTTGTTAAAATTTTGGGACAGCATATCTACAGGAGTTGTTGGAGTTTGTGCGAAAATATCTGAGGCTAACATCGGATTAGCCTGAATTGGTTCACTGAGGTTGATTGATTGTGTGATGCTTTGCCAAGTGCCATTCATGCTTTTCTTGGGTTAATGTGAGTTTGAATTAGCAATCAGAATGATTGCTTTTATATGTCTAATAGCTTGAAGTTGACATCCTCTCGGGCGGGTTAGGCACAGAGATACTTACCGAGCCTTAGCTCCTCAGCGGGTTGACGTTTCATTAGATACTGCACCCACCCATTTTGCTCCCCTCCCGGGGGGGGGATGGGGGTGGGTTACGCTTCCCTCCACGTCCGTTTAATGTCTCCGAATGCCCTCCGGCGACTAATATATTTATTGTTGCGTTAATGATAATGCTTTTTTTGAAACAAAATCAACTAAAAAGTCGTGCGCTTATACGCCAGGCTTTAGACCCTATTTTTCGGTAACTATGCAATTTAGTCAAGTTTTCGAGCAACATATTTTAATTCGTGCCAGTGCCACTATTGTAGAACGTTGTATTACAGATAACATTCTTATGCACAAGTGGTTAAATCCAATGCTACGTTGTGAACCTGTGGGTAAATGGGATACATTTGTGGGAAGTCGTAGTAGATTCATCATAAATATTCCTTTTTTACAACCTTCTTTATATAGTGTTGTAGCTGAACGAGAACCTGGTTTAATTGTTTGGGAATTTCAGGGTTTTTTCCAAGGTCGCGATCGCTGGGAATGTCAACCTGAACCTGAAGGTACTCGTTTATTAAATCGTTTTGAATTTGAGATACCTAATCCTATAATAAGGTTTGGTTTTAATCAGTTTGCTGCTTCATGGACAAAAGCAGACATGGAAGCTCAACTAAGACGCTTGAAGAGAGTAGCAGAGGAGCAATACTATCATAATTAGGGAGTAGGGAATAGGGAATAGGGAATAGGGAATAGTTAAGATAAATGGGAATTATAGAGGAGGCAGTCGGAAGAATTATCCCTTGATTTTTCTGCAATTATTCTGCCTAAAATGCTAACTTTTTGGGCTTTTAAATCCGAAAAGCTGGCACTATTTTTGAAGGAAAAAAGCTAAAGCTTTTTTCTATCAATGGTTTTATAGTTAATCAGCAAGCCCTAATTCATTGTTAATTATTAAATAATTCAGGTTGAAAGTCAATCCTCTTATTTTTAAGAACAGGTAATTGTTAATTGCTGAACCATAACTACTGTGAAGATTGATAGTAAGATGGGGTGAGATAGAATCCGGTAATACAGTATATGTTTATAATTCTATAATTACTTCAATCTCCCCATCTCCCCATCTCCCCACTCCCTAAAACAAATTATTCGCAAAATATTTTTTGCACCTGTGGTTGTTCTCTGACAAAATCTAGTCCTCTTTTAGCAAATTCTATAGCCTCTACAAAAAATGTTTCAATACCTTTAGCATCAATGACAATTTTATCAGTCCATTTAAAGTTTTGTACCAGTTCTAAAAATGATACTTCTCCATCAGCAATAATTTTATTAACTGCCTCAATAAGATCGTTAGTTACCGTCGCTACATTACTATTCGGAGAAAAATAGCGACTAAATTCTTCAATAGCAAGTTCACCATAACGTGATTCTAATAATTTATTGACAAAATCGGGTTTAACCTCTAATTTATAACTTAAAATTTCTTGAACTTTATCTATATTTTCCTGACTAGCATTAGCTGTTAAAAATAGTGACTTTAATTGCTCAGACTGTTCTCCTGTATTGGCAAATTTCACTAAATCAGAAATAGCTATAGGTATATTAATCGATTCATAAGTAATCTTAATTTCATCTATCGCATCTGCTGGTTGAGAAGTAAAGATTAAAATACTAGAAATAATTGTTAAAATTCCTGCCAAAGAAATGTAGAAAAACTTTGATAATCCTTTACTGAAACCAGTAAATTTGAATAATTTGTTCTTCAATACCCCTAAATTTAAAATATTTTTCATTCTGCTCTTCCTCACAATTTAATGGCTAGATTTGTTCAATGGTTTTTTGGTCTTATATCTAAGGTCTGAAATATTAGATATCAAGTTCCCCAGAGCTAATTTATTAAAGATGATATAAAGAGAGCCTGATAGAGCTAAGTTTAATATTTAGTTTATCAATCAACTCCGAGATCGGAAATATTCAGTTATAGATTTTGGCTAATTCTATCCAGTAATTGTCTAATTATCTCTACATCATCAGCTTGAGGAAAATTCACTAGATAAGTTTCTAAATCTTGACGAGCTTCTGTCCAAAGATTTAGCTGATAATATAATACGCCTCGGTCTCGTTTTTCCATAACTGCATTTGGAAATAATAGTAAAATCCGATCGATGGCTGCAATAGCTTTTAACCCCTCATTTCGGTTCAAATAAATTGCTTTAAGATTTGTCAACATTCGTGTTAAAAACTGTTTATTACTTACAGTTGCCAAAAACTGAGGTTGTAGTTCCACTGGTTGACCATAAATTTTGGCCAACTGTTCTTGACAATCTTGAGGAAAAAGAATTTCACCTTGGTTAAAAGCATCTACATATATACCAACTTCTTCAAAATTAGGTCGAATTAAGAAATGTCCTGGCATTCCAATACCCACCATGGGAAAATTAATTCTTTTAGCAATTTCTAGATAAACTAGGGATAAAGTAATCGGAATTCCAGTGCGTCTTTCAATTACTTGATTCAGACAACTATTCCTTGGGTCATAATAATCAATAGTATTTCCAGTAAAACCTAAATCATTATAAAGATAGTTATTAATACTCTTAATAATTCGTAAAGGATAGAGAGTTTCTGGTAATGTTTCTTGGACTTCATTTGCCATTGTATCAAGAGCATTTAGATACTCATCTGGGTCAAATTTTTGGTCATCTTCCAAAGCTAAATAAAGAGCAGCTTTAGCTAAATCTATTTTTTCATCGGATTTGTTAATTTCTGAATAAAATAACTCTCTATATGGGGAACAATTCATATTAGTACCTAGTCATTATTTCGCTTATCAGTTATCAGTACCTCCTATATAAAGAGGAGACTTGAGAGGGAAATTTTTCACTCAGAATTAAAATTACAGCAGTTTCCTACTTGATAAAAAAGTAGATATGTTGATGGTGTTAGGGAGCATAAAAGACGGGTCAGAGGATAGGGAACAAGCAAAAAATATTTACCCCGTTAGTTGTACCACATTAATCACCGATAGGGGAACTATCGAATTTGCGACGTATAGTCAGGAATTAGAATAGTTTGGGAAAATTTACTCATTCCAAATATTTTAAGTTTAATTTTGCTTACCTACTTCGTTAAATTTATAATCTAGTAATTGATAAAAATGTATTTTTTTTGTTCGTTGCTGTTTGGTTATTTTCCAGAATTAGAAAATAGAGTAATCGGCTAATTTAGTATAACTTGATTTATCCTTCTCTATCAGATATTTAGGTATCAGTTTATCAGTCAACAGTTAATATTTTTTCATTTTTATAATTTCTGAAAAAACATTGAATTCATTGCTTTTTCCTTCTTCTTTATTCCGTTAAACTGAAATAACTATATTTTATATTACCTCTTCCTTTCTGCCAAAATATTGAATTTATTTCTTCTTCCCTCTTATACTATTTATCAAAAACTTCTCTACATTTTCTTGAGTAGGGAAGTAGGGGAGTGGGGGAGAGATAAATATGAGAATAATTAATACAAAATGTCTAATACTTATCAAAAAAGTTATTCTGTCTGTGTTAAATACTTAATAACTGAAGTAGCATCAAATTATAGCATTAATGCATAATGAATAATTATACCATTTTGAAAAAAGAATGTTACAAATACTTGGATGCGATCACTTTTGAAATATTGGATACTGACAGGCGATGTAGCTACGCTAGGCTGCGCCAACGTACCTAAATATTGGCCATTGATCAAGCATTAACAATAAATTCCCATCCAGTTATTCCAGCTACTACTTTTTGGGTTAACTTGTTTAAACTTTTAGTCAGAGCATTTTGTAATACCAATTTACTTTAAAAATGTCACAAATAGTTCCAAACTTCAGATGATAAATAATTGCCTGAAATTACGGTAGCATCAAAGTTTTGAACCTACAAAATCTTACTTTTTACTTTTTACTTCCGTGAAACGGTATTACCTCTTCCTTCTTGCCTTTTCCTTCAAATTCCGTGACTTTTTCCAATAACCCAATGTCGCCGAAAGAAACGAGCTAAAGCTGATTCTTCTAAAGATAAATAAATTGGTCTACCGTGGGGACAAGTACGAGGGTTACGAGTAAGTTGCCATTTATTTAATAAACTTTGCATTTCTGGTAGACTTAAAGGAGTTCCATTTCTAATAGCACTACGACAAGAAGTAGCTACTTTAGCAGATTCTAGATCGCCTCCTTTACTCAGTTCAATTAAAGCATCAGCAGTGTCATTTCTTTTGGCTAACATTTCAGGAGCAGTGCGAGCTGCCCAAATAGAATCTCCGAAAATTTCCACCTCTATATTTAAGCGTTGAAGTTGTTCTATTTGAGCGGAGGATAAATGATGCAAAATAATCGGAGTTTCCAAAGAAGTTATTTGCCAAGCATCGCATAATTCTTCATATAAAATTCTTTCGTGGGCAATATGTTGTTCTATCAACCAAATTCCACTGGGATGTTCCGCTACTATATAAGTATTATGTAATTGAGCGATCGCTTTTAATTCTATTAGTCCTAATTCTCGATCTTTTTCTTCTGTATTTTCTGGGGAAATTTCTATAGAGCGACGAGTTTGATAATTGCCTGTATTTTCTGAGACTTTTAATATTTTTTCTACTCTTTCTGACAATGGAAATTCTGGCATTATATCCGCACTAAATTGTAATGCTTTACCAATTGCTAGATTGATTTGTTGTTGCCAAAATTTCAAATTATCTAGATAAATTTCAGTTTTCGCTGGATGACGGTTCCAGTTAATTTGATAGGGAAAAATTTGTAAATGAACAAAACAAATAGGATAGCGATCGCGAGGGCAAGTTCTCGCCAAAGAGCTAATAATTGTTTGTTCTAATTCTGGGACTTTTACCACCCTACCATTAATAGCAACTTTCACCCAATCAGGTCGTCTCCGATGACATCTATCTGGCAAACCTAAGACTAATTCTAATGATTGTCTATCCAAAAATTGAGAATCTTGATATTGGGAAAAGTTTGATGTTTCGATATTTAATTCTTTTGCTTCCTCCTCATCAATTTCTTGTTGAATATACTGTAAATCATTCAACCTTACTGTCGATAAAATTTGAGGTAAAATTTGTTTTGCTGTAGCACCAGGACTAATTTGTATCCATAATTTACTACCCTGCCAAACTTGCCAAGTAACATCAGGATAACAAAGCGCTATTTGATAAATAATTAATTGTATGCCTCGCATTTGTTGGGCAGGAGAAGGCATTCCTTGGCGGCGTACAGGCCATTTCCCAAACAGATTAGAAACTTTAACAATAGTACCAGGAGCAATGGCAACCCTTTCAACTTCAACAGCTTTTCCTTCCTGGTTATAAACAACTCGCCAACCTTCATTTTCATTCTCTGAAAGAGGCGACTTAGGACGACTTAATATTTCTAAATTTGAGAGATTAGCTAAACTATGAAGTGCCTCTCCACGAAATCCTAAACTGGTAATTTTTGTAAGGTCTTGAAGATTAGTAATTTTGCTCGTACTATGAGGATTTGCTGCTTGTTTTAAATTAGCTAAATTCATACCCATACCATTATCAGAAATTTGTACTCGCCACTGTTCAGAAATGATAGAAATTATGATGCGAGTTGCACCAGCATCAAGAGAATTTTCTACTAATTCTCGTACTACTGCCGCTAAAGAATCAATCACTTCTCCAGCAGCAATTAAATTGACAACTTCTTTCGGTAAAGTTTGAATTTTAGATTGCATTTGTAGACACAAATTTAGCCACGGATGTACGGATTAGTGCAGCAGGGTGCGTTTTGCTGCACAACATGAAATATAAACATATTTTAAATAGTTTGGATAAATATAATTTGATAGTATATTATGTTCATAACTACTATAACTATATAAGAGCATAAAATTTATGTCAAATAATAATGATTTAATTATACTTGATCAAATTATTGAAGAGAAAATTAATGACACATTATCTAACAATTCAAAAGAAGATTTTTTTGAATTATTCTCTTTTGAACAATCCTTAAAAGAGTATGATTTATCTAATGAAGAAATAGATTCTGGTAGAGTAGATGGAGGTAATGACGGAGGTATAGATGGTTTTTTTGTTTTTGTAAACGATGAACTATTTTATGAACTTCCTTCATTAGAGGATATTAAAAATATTAAAAATATTACCCGAAAACCACAAATAGAAGTTTACTTAATTCAAACCAAAACATCGAAATCATTTCAAGAGACAGCCATAGATAAGCTTATTGTCACTACACAAAAACTATTTGATTTATCCCTAGACATAAAAAATCTAGAAAATATTTATAATGATATGCTTCTAGAGAAGATAGAAATATTCCATACACTATATAGAAATTTAGCTAGTAAGCATCCAAGCTTAAAAATTAATTATATCTATGCAAGCAAAGGGGATACGTCACAAATTAATAGCCAAGTAAAGTTTAAAGTTGAAACACTAAAAGAGCAAACAAAAAAATGTTTTTCATCTTCTGAGGTAGAATTTAAGTTTATCGGTGCCAGTGAACTACTTAAAATATCTAGGAAAGAGAAAAGCTATAATTTAGAATTAAAGTTTATAGAAAATTATATATCTAGGTTAGATAACAATTCAGATAATAATTTAAACAAAGGTTACATTATTCTCTCTAAGCTTAAAGACTACTATCAATTTGTGACTGATGAACAAGGTAATTTACGAAAGTATATATTTGAGTCAAATGTGCGAGATTATCAAGGTAATAATATAGAGGTTAACAAGGATATTAGAAACTCTCTTGATTCCCCTCATAAAGATATAGATTTTTGGTGGTTGAATAATGGCATAACTATACTAGCATCTAATGGAACAACTAAAGGAAAAGTCATTAGCCTTGATGATGTTCAAATAGTAAATGGTCTACAAACAACGACAATTTTATATCAATACATGAATGTTTTAAATAAAAAGAATAATAACGAAAAATCAAGCGTTTGGAACAATCAAGATGACAGAGCAATACTAATTAAAATCATCTTTACAGAATACCAGGAATCTAGAGATCAAATTATTAAAGCAACTAATTTTCAAACTCCGATTCAAGCATCTTCTTTAAGAGCTACTGATTCTATCCAGAGAAATATAGAAGATTACTTTTTACGACACGACTTATTTTATGATCGTCGGAAAAATTTTTATAAAAATACAGGTAAACATTCTAAAAAAATAGTGGGAATTCCTTATTTAGCTCAGGCAATAACTTCTATTGTTTTTCGTGAACCACATAGAGCAGCATCTAGCCCAAACACAATAATCAAAGCGGATAATAACTATAAAAAAGTATTTAATGAATCGATAAATATGAAAATTTACTTCTTTTGTGCTAAATTAGTAAAAACAATAGAAGATTGTATTAGTTCGCCAGATTTTTCAGAAGTAAAGAATTGTCTAAAGAATCAGTCTCTTAAGAAGTCTAAAACAACAATTAGAACTTTAAAATTCCACATTGCAATGCTATTTACTATCAGACAACTAAAAACAGCAATTTATCAAGTAAAAGATGTAGAATAATTAAGCTTACCCGAAGATAGTAAAGTTATTTTTAAAGTGATTAAAGAAATTGATACTTGGACAGATGAGTATTTGAACACTTCAGAGGACTATCCTTCTTTAAATAAAGCAATTAAACGCAAAGATTTTACAGATTTTCTAGTAAATAAAGTTAATTAATCATTCGATTTGATTGGCAAAACCATAGCATTACTGGGGGAGCAAAATGTTGAAAGTTTGTATCAATCTCCCAATATTTCATCAACAGTAAAAGTTACATTAGGCAAAGCTTGAATTGTCACAGTTTCACCCCTTTGAAAAGTCTGCACAATTTCATAACCATTCGCAGTAGGTTGTCGGTAAACTTCCAGACATTCTTCAGTCAGATTCACCAACCAAACTTCAACAATGTTATTCTCAGCATATAAAGGAACTTTTATTTCTCGGTCATATTTAATTGTTGTATCTGACACTTCTATAAGGAGAAATACATTTTCTGGTTGAGGTTGTTGAGTCCGATAAAAATCTGGTCGTCGTTGCAGCAAACTTATATCTGGTTGTGGTTCAGAAGTATTATTCAATCTTACAGGATCTTGAATTCCCACAGTAACAGTTTTTCCTAAACGCAAAAAGAAAAGTTCGTTCAGACATTTCACACAAGCGGGGTGACGAATACCCATAGGGGACATTTTGATAATTTCTCCTCGGATTAGTTCTACTCGTTCATTTTCAGTTAATATTCCTGCTTCCAGCATTTTATAACATTCATCTACAGTAAATAGTCGTCGCAATAATTCTACAGCCATTATTAATTAACTCCTTGAAAATAATCCTATGAATTTGTTTGTATGAAAAATTATATTTACTCTAAATATTCTAACTGAAAATTTCTGTTAATCTCCCAATATTTCATCAACAGTAAAAGTTACATTAGGCAAAGCTTGAATAGTCAAACTTTCACCCTTTTGAAAAGTCTGCACAGTCTGATAACCATTCGCCGTAGGTTGTCGGTAAACTTCCAGACATTTTTCAGTCAGATTCACCAACCAAACTTCAACAATATTATTCTCAGCATATAAAGGAACTTTTACTTCTCGGTCATATTTAATAGTTGTATCTGAAACTTCTATAAGGAGAAATACATTTTCTGGTTGAGGTAGTTGAGTCTCATAAAAATCTGGTCGTCGTTGCAACAAACTTACATCTGGTTGTGGTTCAGAAGTATTATTCAATCTTACAGGAACTTGAATTCCGATAGTAACAGTCTGTGCTAAACGTAAAAAGAACAGTTCGTTAAGACGATTCAGACGACCTGCATGATGATAACCCATAGGGGACATATTTATAATTTCTCCTCTGATTAATTCTACTCGTTCATTTTCATTAAATACTCCTGCTTCCAGCATTTTATAATACTGCTCTACAGTAAATAGTCGTCGCAATAATTGTACAGACATTATCAACTCCTTAAAAATACTTAATAGCTAAACATTTGCGAGGATTAAACAACAACTTCCACTAATTCATAATGTAATCGCATTATTTGATTACCTGAAATAGTTTCCATGGCATAAGTTGTTCCATCATTATCAGAAAAATCTACTTCAAAAACATTATTATTGTATTCCATAACAATTGTTTCTACTTGTCTTCTATATAAAATAATAGATTCTCCTGTTTCAAAATGAGTTGTTTGTCTATCCTCAGTTAATGCAACTATATCTAATTCTTGTAATTCAGTCATAATTATAACTCATATAGAATCCGGTTGAACAGTTGTCATTGCGACGGAAGGAAGCAATCTCCGTGCATCCCTGAGATTGCTTCCTTCCACTCCGTTCCAGTCGCAATGACTTGGCTATAGTAATTATCAGGATTTTATATCACCTACTAACAGAATAACAATTTGTTAATCTCGGAAAATCTTCTCCTGTACGAATTATCCAGGCAACTAAAATCAGAGATTCTCCTAAAAACTTCTGATTTCTGACTTCTGACTTCTGACTTCGTTAACCTGCGCTACACCTTACTCAATACCAAAGTAGCATTTTGCCCCCCAAACCCAAAACTCAAACATAAAACATTTTCCACCTGAGACTCACGAGCAAACCTAACCAAGTCTAAGTCAAATTCTGCCTCATTTAATCCCACACAAGGAGGCAAAATCTGATGTTCCATCGCCATCAAACAAAATGCAGCACCCAATGCTCCAGATGCTCCCAAAGTATGACCCGTCGCTCCCTTTGTCGAACTAACTGCCACTTTCTGAGGAAAAATTTTCTTAATTAAATTAGCTTCGTGGCGATCGTTTAATTGAGTTGCCGTTCCGTGACCATGAACATAGTCAATATCTTCAGCAGATAAACCACTTCTTTCCAAACATTGAGCGATCGCCAACATTGCACTTTTGCCACTCAAATCCGGCGCATTACCATAAGTTGCATCATTTGTCAAACCTAAACCTCGAATTTGACCATAAATTTTAGCGGATCTTTGCCGTGCAAATTCAGCAGACTCTAATACCAAAATAGCTGCTCCTTCCCCCAAAACTAACCCCTCCCGACTGCGGTCAAAAGGATAAGCACCTGTTTGAGCCAAAGCTCCCATTTTCCGAAATCCTGCTATAGTAAGAGGTGTAATAGGAGATTCCACAGCACCCGCAATCACCTGTTGACATTGACCCATTTCAATTAACTCTACAGCACGAGCGATCGCCCATATACCCGTCGCACAAGCAGCCATTGGAGCCAAAACAGTGCCTTTTGTACCGATATGATTTGCAGTCAGAATAGCAGGTTGATGTGGCAACAGCTCGATAAATGAACTGCAATCTTTTTCCAGATTATTTGGCTGACTATTTCCAGTAAACTGCTTTTTTGCCAATTTTTCCAGCATACCTTGATAGCCACGACTCGAACCTATGACTACACCACATTCAGGTAGTGGAAGAGTCAAACCCGAAGATTTGACAGGAGTTTCCACAACTTGCTTAGTTAACCTAGTTAAATCAACAGGTTGAGAATCAATTATACCCAAGGGTAGGGGAGGTAGTTCTGCAAAAGGTTGATGTAACTTAATAGCAGACCTACCCTTGAGTAACTTTTCCCAACTTTGATGGAGGTTTCCCAAAGCAGAAGCTAGACCAATACCCGTAACTACAACTTTCACAGTTAAGTTATGATCCGCTAGTATTAGTTTTTATGCTTAAATTTTCCAGACCCTCAACCACTTTAGCTGACTCAATGCGATCGCCAGCTTCTATTTGATCGACAACTTCTTTCATCCCTTGTGTGACATACCCGAATACTGCATAGTTACCATCCAGGAAAGGAAGGTCAGTTAAAGCAAAATAAAATTGGGAAGAAGCAGAGTCAGGAGGCTGAGAGCGAGCCATTGCTACAGCACCTCTTGTATGAGGTAAAACAGGTTGCTGCTGAATACCAACATTTTCAAAAGTTTTGCTGTAAACTGGTTCACTAGCTTCTTGAGGTTTAATTTCTAGAGGAATATAACGCCTAGTAGAAGTTTGTGGATCGATAAAACCTCCTGTACCTAAATTATTTAAGGGAACATTGAGGTCTTTACTTTGAGGGTCGCCACCCTGAACTACAAAAGGTTGAGGTTCACGCACTACCCGGTGAAATGCTAACCCATCATAAACCCCTTTTTGAACTAGATCCACAAAATTACCTGCTGTAATAGGTGCGTTCATACCATCTACTTCTATTGTTATAGGAGATCCATTAACAGTCATTACTACTGTTGCTTTACCGTTGAGCTTAGGCAAGTAACTATACTTAACAGCTAGTTGTGTTTGACTTGATGGAGTTGGGGTAGAAACTTCCGTATTAGGAACTGAGATGGCACTACATCCTGTCACTAAAAAAGTTGCAACTACCAACAGTAGCAATAACCACTGGCTGATTTTTCTTTGCATTTTCACTCACAATTCTATGTTAATTTTTTTAAGACTCTCATCGTTAAATCAAAAATTATAACGGGAGATTCTTGTTTGACTGAGGCAACGCTAAGCATTTCATGCGCACATTTTTAAATGTTCAAACTAAGTCAGGGATTACTTCTAACTTCTAACTTCTGACTTTTGACTTCTACTATAGCCCCTCCAAAGGAACTTGGAGAAACTTTGCGAGTTGAGCAGCTTCATTTTCCAATTTAGACAAGGCTAATGGCTGACCTACACGGGTAAGAGGTATTTGCCGACTATCTTTGAGGCGGAGATATATAGCTCTACGAGGATTGAGACCTTCTTTAATATCTACTTTAATCGATTGGACATTTTCTGTAGTACAATTAAATTCTACTTTACGGTTCTTACCAGGAAATCCCCAGCGAAAAATCATAATCTGGCCTTTGTCTTGGTTAAATTCATTATAGCCACCGCCAATGTCCCAAAGAATAGTTAACCACAAAAAAATGCCATATAGTGTACCAATCAGGCCATAAAATCCCATAGCTATTCCTTGGGGTAAGAAATTGAGTTGGCTAGGGTCGGCAACAAGTAACAGGTTAACTTTGAGATAGCTAGAGATCCCTGATAAGAGGAAACCAATACCTCCCATACTGACAATTACAGCCCAGAAGTAATTACTCAGACGACGAGACCCAATAATTGGTTGATGCAGTAGGCCATTGCCTATTGAAGCTTGAGTAGTCATAAATCCTCTATGGTTATTAATTCTAAATTTTAAAATTTTTTCGACTCATATAATAAATATCTAAAATCTAAAGTAGAGTTTAAATAAATTTAAGGTACTAGGGATAGACGATAATTGCAAAATTTATTAAACCTATATATACTTATGTTAACTTGCTTAATAAAACAAACTTTTTGATCAAAGCAAGATAGTTGACTTAGTTGACATTACGTCATCTGGCTTTATTATGCGATAGTTATTCAAAGTAATGAAGCGGATAGATTTTCTCCATCTGCTAGGACTTGTTCTAGCTGGACTCATGTAATGGATATGCTATGAAGTAGGATCATCTTTAGATAGCCCAGAATGTGATATATCTATAGAGGGCGTATAAGAAGCAAGTCAAGTATATATTTGAGATATGCGGTTTCAGTAGGGAAACGAGACTTAAATGCTAGTTTAAATCTAGCTAGGGCGGTCAGTGAGAGCTACGCTCCGCTGACGCGAACGACCGTGACAGCTTGTGGACTGGATAACGCCGACGTTGCCAGGTAGAAACAAGAATAGAAAAGATTATTTATAGAAAATCATAGATTTGTATAGATAATCATAAGTTTCTAAGAATGGCTTATGACTTCGTATCCTAGGAGTTACGGGCATTAGAAGACCCATCGTTTGAAACATTTTATACCAAAAACATTTTGCTGAACAAGGCTATCCGAGCTTGGATGGCTCCTGTAGATCAGCTAGATCAAAACTTTATATTCCTTTAGGAGGTTCTAATAGGTGGTAACACTCTCTGATTCTATGATGGGAGGCCGTGATATAGAATCAACAGGCTTTGCCTGGTGGTCTGGAAACGCCCGTCTAATTAATCTATCTGGTAGACTACTGGGCGCTCATGTTGCTCACGCAGGTCTAATTGTATTCTGGGCTGGAGCAATGACTTTGTTTGAAGTTGCTCACTATGTACCAGAAAAGCCAATGTATGAGCAAGGCTTAATTCTCATGCCCCACGTTGCTACTATCGGCTGGGGTGTGGGTCCTGGTGGTGAAATAGTTGACATCTTTCCATTCTTTGTAGTAGGTGTTTTACACCTAATCTCATCTGCTGTTCTTGGTTTAGGCGGTATCTATCATGCCGTTCGTGGCCCAGAAACTTTAGAAGAATATTCTTCTTTCTTCGGATATGACTGGAAAGATAAGAACCAGATGACTAACATCATTGGCTACCACTTAATCCTATTGGGTTGTGGCGCACTTTTGTTAGTTTTTAAGGCCATGTTCTTTGGTGGTGTATATGATACTTGGGCACCTGGTGGTGGTGATGTACGGGTAATTACTAACCCTACTCTTAATCCTGCTGTTATCTTTGGTTATTTAGTTAAGGCACCTTTTGGTGGTGAAGGCTGGATAATTGGAGTTGACAACATGGAAGATATTATCGGCGGTCATATCTGGATCGGTCTGACTTGTATCTTTGGTGGTGTTTGGCATATTTTCACTAAGCCTTTCGGTTGGGCACGTCGCGCTTTCATCTGGTCTGGAGAAGCTTATCTCTCCTACAGTTTGGGCGCTCTATCTTTGATGGGTTTAATTGCTGCCTGTTTCGTATGGTTTAACAACACTGCTTATCCTAGCGAATTCTACGGCCCTACTAATGCTGAAGCTTCTCAAGCTCAGTCTTTTGTATTCTTAGTTCGTGACCAAAAATTAGGTGCTAATATTGGTTCTGCTCAAGGTCCTACTGGTCTTGGTAAGTACCTCATGCGCTCTCCTACTGGTGAAATTATCTTCGGTGGTGAAACTATGCGTTTCTGGGACTTCCGTGGTCCTTGGTTAGAGCCTCTTCGTGGTCCTAATGGTCTAGACTTGAACAAATTAAAGAACGACATTCAGCCTTGGCAAGTTCGTCGTGCTGCTGAGTACATGACTCATGCTCCTAATGGTTCTATCAACTCTGTAGGTGGAATTATTACTGATATTAACGGGTTCAACTATGTTAACCCTCGTGCTTGGTTAGCTGCTGCTCACTTCATTCTTGGTTTCTTCTTCTTAATTGGTCACTTATGGCACGCAGGTCGCGCTCGTGCTGCTGAGGGTGGTTTTGAGAAAGGTCTTGACCGTGAGACTGAACCAGTGCTATCTATGCCTAACCTTGACTAATATCTAGTCACTGTATTGAGCTAGTTTATTGCTAAAATTATTTAAAGACCTTGCCTAATTTGGGTGAGGTTTTTATTTTTTTATGTAATAGGGTGTCTAGCTTGAAAATGTGGTTCAATAATTAATAATTAACAATTAATAATTAATAATTACCTCTTCTGTAATAGAAGGATTGGCTAAAAGGAATTTTTTTCTTTTCTTGGTCGATTGGATATGGCGTTTCGCTGCGCGACATGAAAAGCGTTCGCGGCTTTGTAAGAGCGGGAAACCTCGCCATCCCATCTACCAGGTCATGCTCCGCAAACGACCGCTTTCTTGGTCGATTGGATATACCGAAGAGACTTCGGCATCCCATCCTAACGGACTGCTCCGCAAACGACCGCTTTTTCTACATGAATGGAGAGGCTTTATACCTTTATTTTTCGGTAAAAAAACCTACAGCGGTTTTCCTGCACGTTAGACCACAGTAGGGACGTTGCATGCAACGTCCCTACAAGGTTTTGGTTATGGCGATGTGGTTCGTCAATTTGAAAAGCACTGTAACCCCCCAACCCCCTTCCTATCCCCCCTTGCCCCCCTTTGAAAGCTATCCCTTATAAGGAACTCCTGAAACCCTGTGGATGAGGGAGTGGGGAGATGGGAAGATGGGGGGAGAAAAGCCTCTAATTAAATAGGTTTACTCTCCGGAAATGTCCATTGCATAACTTCTCTTTTTTGTCAAATTTTATGTTAAGAAAGATGTTTATAAAGCATAGCTTTGAAAGGGGGAAGGAGGGAAGGGGAATATCTCTCCCCTCTCGGAGCAGGAGAGGGTTTGGGGAAGAGGTCTTCCGTGGTTGGTAACTCGTTACTGACGATTTTAGTCTAGACACCCTAGTAAGTTGAGAAACTGATAAATATGAAGATAGAATTGCCGAATATATCTGAAAGTTTTAATCAGACTAAAGATTTTTTAGTTGAGAAAACTGATAAAGCAAAAGATTATATTTATGAAAAAACAGAAGCAGCTAAAAACTCTTTATCTGAATTAGCGAATCAATCAGTTAGTAGTATTAGTGAAGCAAAAAATCAAAGTGTTGAAGTTATTTCTCAAACTACTAACAGTGCTGTAAGTAGTTTTTCAGAAATAACTGCACAGACAAGGGAATTTTTTGCTGAAACAACTCAAAAATTGACTGATACTGCTACTACTACAACTAACCAAGCTGTGAAAAGTGTAGGTGAAGTTACTGATAATATAATGCAAACAAGGAAAAGCTTTAGTTATCTAGTTACTGAAGTTATTCAAAATTATTTTTCTCCTGCTATTATAGAGTGGGTCGAATCTAATCCTTTGATGGTTTGGTTATTAAATCATCCTTTAATTATATTAGCAGTTGGTTTGTTATTAATATTTATACTGTTAGGATTTTTGCAAGTAGTTAGTGATTTAGGTAAGTCATTATTTTTATTTATTTTAACTAGCCCCTTCAAAGTTTTTAAGAGTATTTGGAGCTTAAGTAATAAATCTACTTCTAAAAAATTTTCTAACGGAACTGATTTAGGTAAAAATTTAACATTAATAGATTCTTCAAATAAAATTATAAATAATCGCCAGAGACTAATGCAGATTTTGACTAGGTTGGAAAAAATCAAAAAGGAACAAGATTTACTTTTACAAGAAGCTTCAGAAATTATTAAATCTCAATCAAAATTTAAGTAATACCGTTTCACGGAAGTTAAAAGCGAGTGCTAATTGGTGAGGTTTCCATTTCCTGCGGAAATGCTCCGCGAACAGAATGTAAGATCCACATCTGACAGTCAAAAGTAATTAATTAAGATTTTATAGGCTCAAAACTTTGACACGCTCAGTAATTTCAGGAAATTATTTCACTTATGTAGTTTGAAACTATTTGTGACACCTTTAAAGTGAATTGGTAGAAAATTTATACTAATTTAATTTAGTTGTAGTTTCTCAAAGTGATAGTGGTCATTTGTGTGACAATTGATGCCTCAAAAATTTTTTTTGACTGTATAGAACCCATTTGGTATCTTTGTCAGCAATTAGATTTTTTACCAGGAGTCAGGAGTCAGGAGTTAGGAGTTAGGAGTTAGGAATTAGGAATTAGGAGGACAGAATCAGAAGATGGAGGGAAAACATAAGAGAAAAAGGTTGAAAAATACTCCCCACCTCCCTATCTCTTTTTAGAGGTTGGTAAATCAAGAGATGAAACTTTAAGAGTAATCTGTTTCTAATACCTCTAAATATTTAACCAGAGTAAGTGATGGGTCTCACCCCTAGTAGAAAATCATCCCACCAATTACCAACGCCTCTTTTTAAATATATCTCAAATGGGTTCTATATAAAGAAAAAGTTGATTTTATTCAGAAGTAAATTCTTGCTAGATAAAATTATATTGACATTAAATTACTAGCAATATATATGGTCAGTCAAAAAACAATTGATATTGTTAAATCTACAGCTCCTATTCTCAAAAAACAGGGAAAGCAAATTACTACTCGGATGTATGAAATAATGTTTCAAAATCACCCTGAAATTCAATCACAATTTGATATGTCGGCTCAAGCTGATGGCTCTCAATCAGCAAAATTAGCAACTGCAGTTTATGCTTATGCTACTCATATTGATGATTTGGCTGGTTTAAAATCAATGGTTGAAAAAATTGCTCACCGCCATGTACAAACTCATGTACAACCGGAACAATATCCAATAGTGGGAGAATGTATGTTGCAAGCTATGCAGGATGTTTTGGGAGAAGGTGCAACGCCAGAAGTTATAGATGCTTGGGCGGAAGCTTATCAGGTATTGGCGGAGGTTTTTATTCACCGAGAGCATGAAATATATGAGGAGGAAGGTGTTTCCTGATTTCATTTTTTTTAGTTAAAAAAGGGGGAAATATTGAGTTTAATAGTTGCAGGGGAGCGTAGTGGTGTTGGCAAAACAACTGTTACGTTGGCGTTACTAGCTTATTTAAAACGGCAACATCTTAAGGTGCAGTCATTTAAAGTGGGACCTGATTACATTGACCCAATGTTTCATCAATATGTGACGGGTAAACCTTGTCGGAATTTAGACCCAGTGCTGACTTCTGAAGTTTATGTGCAACAATGTTTTGGGCGTAATATTCAGGATGTTGATTGTGCTTTGGTGGAGGGGGTGATGGGTTTGTTTGATGGGGTGAAGTTTTTCGATCGCTCGTTAGAAAGGGGGGAATTTTATCCCCCCTTACCCCCCTTTCAAAGGGGGGAATTTTATCCCCCCTTACCCCCCTTTCAAAGGGGGGGAGCTGGTAAGTGTTTTCCTGATTTTGCTTCTACTGCTCATATTTCCCGGTTACTGAATTTGCCTGTTTTGTTGGTGCTTGACTGCAGTCGGTTGTCTGCTTCTGTAGCAGCGATCGCTCATGGTTTTGTTTCTTTCGATCCTACTATTAATTTTGCTGGTTTGATACTTAACCGGGTGGGGAGCGATCGCCACTTACAACTACTGCAAAATTCTTTAAAATGTACAAATTTACCTGTACTTGGGGTTTTCAGACGGTATCAAAATATTAGTATTCCTGACCGACATTTGGGTTTAGTTCCTACTGATGAAATGCCGAATTTAGATAATTTGATTAATGATTTAGTTGATTTGGCTGAAACTTGTTTTGATTGGGAAAAATTACTGCCTCTTTTAAAAGTTGAAAATGAGAAGTCTCAGGAGGTTTTATATACTAATATTTGCTCTGATAAGAACATACATTTTCCCAGCTTAGTTGCCAATAATTTTGAGAAAAAAAGGTCAGAAATTTTGATAGGAGTGGCTCGCGATCGGGCATTTAATTTCTATTATCAAGATAACCTGGATATTCTGGAAGAGTTAGGAGCAAAAATATTATTTTGGAGTCCGCTAAAAGATGAAAATTTACCAGTAGGAATACAAGGTTTATATTTTGGTGGCGGATTTCCAGAAGTTTTTGCTCAACAGTTAAGTGAAAATTTTCTTGTTAGAAAGGCAGTTAAGGAAGCAATTATTTCGGGAATGCCGACTTATGCTGAATGTGGTGGGTTGATGTATTTATCTGAAGCAATTATTGACTTTAATAGTAACTCTTGGCAGATGGTAGGAATTTTGCCGACTAAGGCAGTAATGGGGAAAAGTTTAAAGTTAGGATATCGGCAAGCAATTTCTAATATAGATACTCCTTTATTAGTAGCAAATACACAAGTTTATGGCCATGAATTTCATCGTTCAGAATTAACTGAAGTACCTCCAATACCTCTATATAAAATGTGGCGAATTGATGAGAAAAAAAATCAGATTCAGGCAACTTTTGAAGGCTGGAATTTTTATCAAGTTCATGCTTCTTATATTCATCTTCATTGGGGAAATAGAGTAGATATTCCGAGGAGATTCATTGAGCAGGGGAGTAGGGTAGTGGGGGAGTGGGGGAGAAGTCAAAATAAGAATAATTAACACGCTACTAACTAATAATATCATGTCCGGTTGAATAGGTATAATTAAAGCTTGTAGTAGGGCTTTAGCCCGACCTATCTATATATCGGGCTAAAGCCCTACTACAAACAACAACTTTTTTATCACTAATTATCCGGACATGATATTTTTATCAAAAAGGTTATTCCACCTGTGTTAATTACTTAATAATTGAAGTTTCACCCAAGTATATTATTCTTTTTTCACCCTTGGTATAAAAAGAAAGAGACTAGAGATAAAATATCACATATATTTAGAGCTTGCTGATTAAATATAAAAGCATTGACAGAGAAATAAGGTGCTTTTTTAGCTCTTGAAAAAGTACCTGGTTTTCAGTTCTTCATTCTCAAAAAGTTAGAATTTATGGCAAGAGTTGGGCAAAAAAATTACTCCTGTACGGACGTTCCATGCAACGTCCCTACCTACTCCCCTACTCCTGAAAAAAGACTTTTTCAGCAAACCCTATTTAGAGGTCTGAACAAGTCGGCTTTTTTTGATTCTGCCTCCTAATCTCTGCATATTTTTGGTAAAATTGGTAAAATTAAGAACTGTTCAATACCAAATTAAAAAATCAAATGACTGTATCTGTACAATTTATTGAAGGATTGAATGAGAAAATTACAGAAGTTAGTCTGAGAAAACGTCGTAACTCGGACACAAAAATCGTTGTATTAATATTTGACCGCCTGCAAGCTACTGAGAGTTTTCGTTCCTTCACTAATAAAATAAATAAATTATGGTTGAAAGACGAGGAGGGAGATATTGAAGTATCTCCCAATGGGATTAAGTTTTTGTCTGCTGATGAAAGTGATTTTTCCAAGGTAGAATGTTCTTTTGAAGTTGATTCAGAGGAAAATTTTGAGAGAGTAATGCGATTTTTGCACCGTTATGCTGAGGCTAATGGTTTTGAGTTTAAGTCTAATTAGGCAAATAATAGGGTCTGCTGAAAAAGTTTTTGGTAAGGAGAGACAACAAGGAATAGGTAAGAGTATTTTTGAGGTTGAACAGGAGTAAAATATTTCACTATAAGAGAATAAATGTATCAGTAAATTTAACAAAGGGAATAGGTAATAGGGGGTAGGCAAGAATACACAACTATTGGTCACCAAAAAATAGTCCTAAAATCTTGACTAAAATATAGCTAATTATCAAAGAGTGAGGACTTTTACTATAGCAATCCTAAATTGGTTGTGACAATTTTTATAATAGTTAATTTTAACTGAAAACTTTGAAAATTCTGACTCCTGAATCCTAAGTGCCTCCAAAATATAGCAATTCCCATACTGGTGAAGTACAAAATTTTAGGTTTAAGGGAACCCTTAACAGGGAACGGGTAACAGGAAACATGGAAGAAAAAGACAAAAAGATAACTGTACCTCACAACCTTGGGAAACCCTATATTATAACTTAAATAGGATTGCTATATTATACCAATTTAAAAAAAGAATGTTACGAATAGTAAGGGGAATAAAAATATTTTTCAGAAGATTTACCTTTGACAAAAAAGATAATTTCTGAGTTAAAATATAGTATTAAAGGCATTCCCATACGACTCCTAACTCCTGACTCAAACAAAAATTATCTAGTCATTTGTAGCAAACATTTATCAAAATGGTATTAGGGATGAATGTAAATTTATTCTATCGGTTCAAGCTTTAACATTTTGTTGAAAAAGAATCTCTAAGAGTTCAAATTTTGGATTAGTGTGGAAGGGTTTGTCTCCTAACTTGCAAATAGATAAATAAACAATTTCCCTCAAAAATTTGATAAATTAAAGTTTCAGATTTGCCGAAATAAATGTTATTGCTGTAGGGGCGGGTTCAAGAAAAAAACTTGTAGAGCTAAATTGGATAAAAATTAAAATCATTAAAGGGAAAAAAAATGAGTAAATCAATAGTAGTTAAACAACTGATTTCCCAGGAAATTACATCACAGAATTTTCGACCTTTTGGGCAAGTAATTTGGGCTTCAGCAGATGGCAAAAAATATGACCAAGATGATGCTCAATTAAGTTTAGAAAATGGTACGCCGCGATTCTATATTATGAGGTTGAAAAAAAGAGGTCGAAAGTTTACAAAAATTACTCGTCATGGGCAATGTACTCAATGTTTAGGTTCTCTAGAAGGAAAGGAATGGTTAATGGCAGTTGCTCCACCTTGTGCAGAAGAGGCACCTAAATTAGAGAATGTAGTTGCTTTTAAAATTCCCGGAAATTGTTTTATTAAATTAGAGGTGGGAACCTGGCACGCTGGACCTTATTTTGAGCAAGATTTTGTGGATTTTTACAACCTGGAATTAAGTGATACAAATGTTGTGGATCATTTTACTCACGACTTTGCTAGAAGTCATAATTTAGAGTTAGAAATTGTTTGACTTGCTTAACTAAAAGGAAGAAGGAAAGGTAGAGGGATAATTATTCCCACTACCACCTCTAAATTTCCCCGTTCTCCTGACTTGTGACTCCCGTAGCCCCTAAAAAATCACCTAGCTATTCGTAGCTAATATTTTTGACACTCCACGGACTAAAGTCCTGTGGATTCGCGATTAGGAGCTTTCAAGAATTGATAATTGATAATTACCTCTCCCTAAAAGGAAGAGGATTGAATCAAAGGAAAATTTGGCGTTGGTAATTTGAGGTATGATTCATGTTGTATGGAAGAGCGCAAGAGAACTCCGTGACCTAGAAGCGACCAAAAAACTTTCTCTTTCTATTCCTCTTTCTTCTTCTTTCTTCCCTCCTGACTCCTGACTCCTGACTCCTGACTCCTAAGTAATTAATATTAATATCATACACTAATTTACCAACGCCGAAAATTTTTTCTTGTTTCTCCTTTAAAGGAGAGGCTTTAAACCTTAATTATTCCGTAAATCGGGTTAAAACCACGATTTTGACATTGCTCGAAACAACCACATTGCCAGTACCGTACCCTCCCATATCCCCTCCCAGGAGGGGAACTAAAGGGGTGGGTACAGCAGTAGGGGCGATTCGCGAATTGCCCCTACTTGGCGGTGCCAATCGCCACTACTCTCTCCGGCTATGCATACCATTGAGGCTATTTTAGTTATTACTTAATAATAACACATTTTTTTGACTTGACGAACGGATTAAAATCCGTCGAGTTGCTTCCATCCAGCCGTTAAAACTGGCACTTTTCCTGCTTACCGAAATTTTACGATAAAATTGGTATCACATCGTTAAAGTCCGATCGCTGAGAATGCTACATTTACACCACAGTAAAATCATCCGCAGTAACTAAACTTGCATCAATACCTGAGATGCTAGCTAAAGTTTCCCCAGAAGCAGTAACATTAATTAAAGTCGAACCGCCACTGTTGACAATATCTAACTCATTAAAACCTACCCCTTCTAATTTAATTTTGTCTGTGCCATCCTCAAAATCTTGAATTACATCTACACCCATTGCTGGACCGATGATGAAAGTATCTGCACCTGTACCACCATTATATGTGTCGTTGCCTATACCACCGTTGAGGATGTCGTCTCCCTTTCCACCATCTAGGAAGTCTTTGCCATCCCCTCCAGACAATGTATCTGCTCCACTGCGTCCATAAAGTATGTCGTTGCCTACACCTCCATCTAGGGAGTCCTTGTTGCTACCACCATCTAGGAAGTCCTTGCCATTCCCTCCAGACAATGTATCCGCTCCCCTGTCTCCATAGAGTATGTCGTTGTTGTTACCTCCATCTAGGAAGTCCTTGTCATCCCCTCCAAACAATATATCTGCTCCACTGTATCCAAAAACTGTGTCTTTGCCATCCCCTCCAGACAATGTATCTGCTCCACCAAAACCGTAGAGTTGATCGTTACCTGCTAATGCTGAGTAATTTTCGGCAATTTTAGTACCTAAGAAAATATCGTCACCAGCAGTTCCTTGTATTGTGGAAGTTTCATTAAGATCATTGACATTAATGGTAACTGCCTCTTGATAAGTATCTCCATTGGCGTCAGTAGTCTGGACTCGGATATTGTAAGTAGACTGAGTTTCATAGTCTGGGGAACTATTGATTTTTAGTTGGTTTTCTTCAATGGTGAAGGCTGAGTTATCGGTATCTCCAGTACCTGCTACTAAGGAATAAGTAAACCTATCTCCATCATCTGGGTCGGTGGTAGTTAATGTCCCGACGACAGTGTTGGCTGCTACGTTTTCGTCAATAGTTTCATTACTGAGTAGGATGTCAGTGGGTGCGGAGTTCTCATTAAGATCATTGACATTAATGGTAACTGCCTCTTGATAAGTATCTCCATTGGCGTCAGTAGTCTGGACTCGGATATTGTAAGTAGACTGAGTTTCATAGTCTGGGGAACTATTGATTTTTAGTTGGTTTTCTTCAATGGTGAAGGCTGAGTTATCGGTATCTCCAGTACCTGCTACTAAGGAATAAGTAAAGCTATCTCCAATATCGGAGTCGGTGGTAGTTAATGTGCCGACTACACTGTTGGCTGCCACATTTTCATCAATAGTTTGACTGCTGAGTAGGATGTCAGTGGGGGCAGAGTTCTCATTAAGATCGTTAACATTAATGGTTACTTCCTCTTCATAAGTGGCTCCATTACTATCAGTAGTTTGGATGCGGATATTGTAACTTGACTTAGTTTCAAAGTCTGGGGAACTATTGATTTTTAGTTGGTCTCCATCAATAGTGAAGGCTGAGTTATCCTCGTCTCCTTCACCTGCTACTAAGGAATAAGTAAAGCTATCTCCAATATCGGAGTCGGTGGTAGTTAATGTGCCGACTACACTGTTGGCTGCCACATTTTCATCAATAGTTTGACTGCTGAGTAGGATGTCAGTGGGGGCAGAGTTCTCATTAAGATCGTTAACATTAATGGTTACTTCCTCTTCATAAGTGGCTCCATTACTATCAGTAGTTTGGACTCGAATCTCGTAACTAGACTTAGTTTCAAAGTCTGGAGAACTATTAATTTTCAGTTGGTCTCCATCAATGGTGAAGGCTGAGTTATCGGTATCTCCAGTACCTGCTACTAAGGAATAAGTAAACCTATCTCCATCATCTGGGTCGGTGGTAGTTAATGTCCCGACGACAGTGTTGGCTGCTACATTTTCATCAATAGTTTGACTGCTGAGTAGGATGTCAGTGGGGGCAGAGTTCTCATTAAGATCGTTAACATTAATGGTTACTTCCTCTTCATAAGTGGCTCCATTACTATCAGTAGTTTGGATGCGGATATTGTAACTTGACTTAGTTTCAAAGTCTGGAGAACTATTAATTTTCAGTTGGTCTCCATCAATAGTGAAGGCTGAGTTATCGGTGTCTCCAGTACCTGCTACTAGGGAATAAGTAAAGCTATCTCCAATATCGGAGTCGGTGGTAGTTAATGTGCCGACCACACTGTTGGCTGCCACATTTTCGTCAATGGTTGGATTGGTGTCTGAGAATTTAACTAAATAGCTATCTAAACCCCCATTACTGGTTAAATCATTTGTGCCGTCTCCGTCGATATCGATGCTGCCATCAAAGCTTCCTGTAGCCCATACATTACCATTTCTGTCGGTGGCTATGCCTTCATCAAAACCAATACCCCGGATATTTTGGGCAAACAACAAGTTCCCATTAGTATCGAACTTGGCTACATAGCTATTCCGATTCCCATTACTGGTCAAATCATTGGTACCGTCTCCGTCGATATCAATGCTGCCATCGAAGTATCCTGTAGCCCATACATCACCATTTCTATCGGTGGCTATGCTTTCGCCTCCATCAAAATCACTACCCCCGATATTTTGGGCAAACAACAAGTTCCCATTAGTATCGAACTTGGCTACATAGCTATCCCGACCCCCATTACTGATTAAATCATTTGTGCCGTTTCCATCAAGATCGATGCTGCCATCAAAGCTTCCTGTAATCCAAACATTACTATCCTTGTCGGTGGCTATGCCTTGACCTCCGCGCTCGGGAACATTAACACCCCCGATATTTTGGGCGAACAGGAATTTGCCATCAGTATCGAACTTGGCTACATAGCCATCATCTCGGCCATTATTAGTCAAATCATTTGTGCCGTCTCCATTGATGTCGATGTTGCTACCAAACTCTCCTATAACCCAGACATTACTATCCCTGTCTATCGCGATTTCAAAGATATAATCATTCTCAAGACCGCCGATATTTTGTGCAAACAGGAAGTCGCCATCAGTATTGAACTTGGCCACATAGCCATCGTCTCGGCCATTATCAGTCAAATCATTTGTGCCGTCTCCATTGATGTCGATACTTTTATTGAAATAACGTCCTGTAGCCCAAACATTATCATCACTGTCGATGGCTATGCCATGGCCCTCATTTCCCCCGATATTTTGGGCAAACAGCAAGTTGCCATTAGTATCGAACTTGGCTACATAGCTATTCAGAACCTGATTACTGGTCAAATCATTTGTGCCGTCTCCGTTGATGTCGATACTGCTGCCACGGAATGTTCCTGTCACCCAAGCATTATCATTGCTGTCGATGGCGATAGCATTGCTGTTATCACTCTCAAATCCCCCGATATTTTGGGCGAACAGCAAGTTGCCATCAATATCGAACTTGGCTACATAGCCATCCTCGAAGCCATTATTAGTCAAATCATTTGTGCCGTCTCCGTTGATGTCGATGCTGCTGCCACCGAATGTTCCTGTCGCCCATACATTACCATTGCTGTCGGTGGCTATGGCATAGATATTATCAATCCCCCCCAAACTTTGGGCGACTTCCGACTGGTAGGTATTGGTACTGAGTTTTATGTTAGTGGGATTGTCATTAATATTGTTAACATTAATAGTCACTGCCTCTTCATAACTGGCTCCATTACTATCAGTAGTTTGGACTCGAATCTCGTAACTAGACTTAGTTTCAAAGTCTGGAGAACTATTAATTTTCAGTTGGTCTCCATCAATAGTGAAGGCTGCGTTATCGGTGTCTCCAGTACCTGCTACTAAGGAATAAGTAAAGCTATCTCCAATATCGGAGTCGGTGGTAGTTAATGTGCCGACTACACTGTTGGCTGCCACATTTTCATCAATAGTTTGACTGCTGAGTAGGATGTCAGTGGGGGCAGAGTTCTCATTAAGATCGTTAACATTAATGGTTACTTCCTCTTCATAAGTGGCTCCATTACTATCAGTAGTTTGGATGCGGATATTGTAACTTGACTTAGTTTCAAAGTCTGGGGAACTATTGATTTTTAGTTGGTCTCCATCAATAGTGAAGGCTGAGTTATCCTCGTCTCCTTCACCTGCTACTAAGGAATAAGTAAAGCTATCTCCAATATCGGAGTCGGTGGTGTTAAATGTACCGACTACAGTGTTGGCTGCTACGTTTTCGTCAATATTGTCATTGCTGAGTTGAATATCAGTGGGGGCAGAGTTCTCATTGAGGTCATTCACCGTAATGGTAATTTTCTCTTGATACTTGGCGTCATCAGCGTCAGTAGTTTCGACTCGAATCTCGTAACTAGACTTAGTTTCAAAGTCTGGGGAACTATTGATTATCAGTTGGTCACCATCAATAGTGAAGGCTGAGTTATCCGTATCTCCCGTACCTGGTACTAAGGAATAAGTAAAGCTATCTCCATCATCGGGGTCGGTGGTTTTGAATGTACCGACTACAGTGTTGTCTGGCACATTTTCGTCAATATTGTCATTACTGAGTTGAATCTCAGTGGGGTCTTCATTTATATTGTTAACCTTAACGATCATTTTCTCTTGATGACCGACGTTATTTCCATCGGTAGTCAATACTCGAATCTTATACTCATTCTGAGTTTCATGGTCTGGGGAATTATTGATTTTCAGTTGGTCTCCATCAATGGTGAAGGCTTCGTTATGATCGTCTCCTTCACCGCTGATAAATTGGTAAGTAAAAGAGTTATCTCCATCATCGGGGTCGGTGGTGTTGAATGTACCGACCACAGTATTGGCTGGCACATTTTCGTCAACAGTGTCATTGCTGAGTTCAACGTCAGAGGGTTTTTCATTTAGATCGTTCACCTGAATGGTAATTTCCTCTTGATAAAAGCCTCGATTGTCGTCAGTAGTCTGAACTCGAATCTTATACTCATCCTGAGTTTCATGGTCTGGGGAATTATTGATTTTCAGTTGGTTTCCTTCAATGGTGAAGGCTTCGTTATCGTTGTCTCCTTCACCTGCTACTAAGGAATAAGTAAAGCCATCTGCTTGTTCGCTATCGGTGGTATTGAATGTACCGACTACAGTGTTGGCTGGCACATTTTCGTTGATAGCTTCATTGCTGAATTCGATGTCAGTCGGGTTTTCATTAACATAACCCTCATAGAAGAGAAGCTCATTGTTCTGCATGGTAAAAGCATCCAAGTTACCATCCCCATTAATATCAACAAGGGGGACCTCGTTCACACTCGCTCCCACATTTGTCGGTCCGAAGTAGTCAGTTTCTTCCTGAAAAGAGGGAACAGTAGGAGTTCCAGTATTGCGGAATAACCGGATATTGCCAGGGTTTCCAGTGATAACAACAAGATCCAAGTCCCCATCCCCATCAATATCGGTAAGGGTGGGTACAGACGTAGACCCCAAATTTGTCAGTCCGAAGTTTTCAGTTTCTTCATTAAAAGCTGTGCCACTGCCGCGGAAGAAGCGGATATTGCCATTTGTATTGATAAAAGCATCCAAGTTCCCATCCCCATCAATATCGCCAAAGGTACCTCGAAGAGAAGAATTGCTTAAATTTGATACAGATGGTTCTCCGATGCGAAAGCTGGGAACAGTAGGAGTTCCTTCATTGATTAAGGACACGACATCAAAGCTGATAGATCCCGGTGTGTTCCTCCAAGCATCAACAAAAAGATCCAAGTCCCCATCCCTATCAATATCGGCAAATCTTGTTCTCCATACCCTATTCACTCCCAAGCCTGGCTCCCATATCTGTGACAGGTTGAATGTGTTATTTTCTTCGTTAAAAGAGGGAACAGTAGGAGTTCCGGTATTGCGGAAGAACCGGATATTATCGGGATCGAACTTAGAACTATCACCCTTGAAGAAAAAAGCATCCAAGTCCCCATCCCCGTCAATATCGGCAAATGTGGGTGTAAACAGCTCCAGCGACCCACTCGCCAATTTTGTGAGTCCGAAAGGGTTTTTGATAGGAGATAAAAAGTTTCTCACTGCCATGATGAATTAATTCCTCTAATTTGATCGAGTTTTGGTGTTGTCAAGTTCTTACTAAATAGAACTAACAGGACTTACGCATTACAACGTATTTTCGTCATTGCGACCGACATGGAAGCAATCTCAAATCCTAGTTGTTCATACCTAATGCGTAAGTTATGACTAATGCTGAATATGGTTAATTCAGTGCGTTTTTGGCAACAGGTTATTGTGTTTCCGTTTTTGACGTTTATATCATCCCAGAAGTTTTCCGAAAAAGCAATACAGAAAAGTTCAGGAAAATTCAGGAATTTTTGACCTGAATAAAACTGAATATTTGGAGGTCAGAATCTGATAAATAATACGATTTTATTAGCATTTGAGCTTATACATACAACAAATGTCGTAGAATTAATGTTCAGAAAAGTTCAGTTTTAGTTAGTTTTATTCAGTGGCTGAAAAAATCAATCAAGTAAATGTCTTATACCAATTTCTCAGTGGATTAAATTTTTGAGGCACAGAGTCGTATGTAGGAATTAAGCAACAGGAGAAAAAAGGTTAAAAATACTCCAATACATATCCAATAAGCCATCTCCTCTTCTTGGCACACTTCCCCCTCTTCCCCACTTCCCACACTCTTCAGCGCTATGGATGAAGGGCGCGGAGATTGATACAGCATAAAATTTCGTATCCCACTTTTCGTATTCTGTTAATTGTTCAGAAAATTTTCCTAGAAGATATCCTCTAGCATTATTCTGCATCGACAAAATACTAAACCCTAAATTTTCAATATTATCAACTTGAGTTTCAATAAGATTTAGTTTTTGGGCTTGTTTTGTCAGTTTTTCTACTTGTAAATAAACGAAAAATGCTGATATAAGCAATAGTAATACTAGTAGAGATATCCAAGTAAAATTTGGTTTTTTAGATTTAGTCTGGGCAAATCCATAGTAATAATTAAGTAATTTTTTTTTTAACTATAACAATATAGGTTATTATAACATTATCAAATCTCAAATCAGAGAAATGCCATGTCTGACAAAATTTATGAGTTAATCTTACGAAACTGTTGCTTACTGCTACCAAACTACCAATTGGAAATAGTAGATATTGCTATTGATGATGGTATAATTACTGCTATTTCTGCAAATATTCCTGCTTCAGGACAACAAGAAATAGAGATTGAAGAAAAATTAGTTACCCCACCATTTGTAGAATCCCATATTCACTTAGACTCTAGTTTAACTGCAGGTAAATCACGTTGGAATCAAAGTGGAACATTATTTGAAGGGATAAAAATTTGGGCTGAATACAAACAAAATTTGAGTATAGAAGATGTGAAAAAACGCGCTATTGAAACTCTTAAAACTCAAGCTAAACAAGGAGTATTATTTGTCAGAAGTCACGTTGATGTTAGTGAACCAACACTAACAGCATTACAAGCACTTTTAGAAGTGAAAGAAACCGTCAAAGATTGGATGACTTTACAAATAGTTGCCTTTCCTCAAGACGGTATTTATAGTCAAGATGAAAATCTGACTTTTTTAGAGACTGCTTTGCAATTAGGAGTAGATGGTGTAGGTGGAATTCCTCATTATGAATTTACCAGGGAAGATGGAGTAAAATCTATACATCATATCTTTGAGTTGGCAGAAAAATATGACTGTTTTATTGATATTCATTGTGATGAAATAGATGACGACCAATCGAGGTTTTTAGAAGTAGTTGCTGCTTGTGCAATTCGCACAGGTTTAACTTCACAAATTACTGCTAGTCATACAACTGCTTTTGGTTCTTATAATAATGCTTATGCTTTTAAATTAATGAGTTTATTAGAGAAGTCTAAAATTAATTTTGTTGCTAATCCTTTAATTAATATTACTCTCCAGGGTCGTACTGATACTTATCCAAAAAGGCGTGGTGTGACGCGAGTAAAAGAGTTATGGCAACATGGATTAAATGTTAGTTTCGGACATGATTGTGTGCAAGACCCTTGGTATAATTTAGGTACTGGTAATATGTTAGATGTAGCTTATATGGGTGTACATATTTGTCAGATGACAGGAATACCAGAAATTAATGCTTGTTATCAAATGATTACTAGGAATGGTGCGAAAACTTTAGATGTGGAGGATAGGTATGGAATTGAAGTAGGAAAACCGGGTAATTTGATAGTTTTAGATGCTAAGAATCCCTTTCATGCAATTAGGAAACGAGCTACAGTCAAATATGTATTTTCTCACGGGAAATTATTAGCAGAAACTACACCTACAAAAATAAAATTTGCTGCCTTTACATAAAAAATGTGAATGAAAAACTAAGTGAGGAAATAAATTATGAAAAATATCGAAAAATATGTAGAATTAACGGCAGAATTAATCAACTTACCATTACAGTCAGAACATTTTCCAGGTGTCGTAGCAAATATGGAAAGAATAGCAGCGATCGCTCAATTAGTTACAGACTTTCCTCTACCACCAGAAATAGAACCTGCACCTAAATTTGATTTAGAAAAATGGGGAGAAAAAATCGAGAAATGAAATGGGTCTCACCCTCCTGTAGTTGCTATGAAAAGGGGGATTCCAAATTGCCAATAGTAGGAGTTTGGTCTCCAAACCCCTACTCAAGTCTTTCTTTTTCCTGATTTTTTATTACCAAATAATTAAGATTTAAAACCTCTAAACATGAAGGATAAAAAAGAAAAAAATTCCTTTGAGTCAATCATATCCTTTCCTTAAAAAAAAGATTTCATTAATGGATAATGGATAATTTATAATTACCTCTACCTTTTAGGGAGACGATTGATGTTTAAGGAAAAAATTTACTTTTTTCCCTTTTATTGGGTCGGGTTTAAACCTGAATCATCTAATTATTTAATTGTTTAATTATTCAGGTTAAAAGCCTCCCGTAATAATTGATAATTAGAGAGAGTTTTCATGATCCATTATCCATTGTTAAAGAGGTAATTATCCATTATCCATGATTAATTAGGGCTTGCTGAATAAATTTCAAAGCATTTACAGATAAAGGTTTCAGCATTTTTAAGTATCAAAAAGTGCGAGATTTTAGGTGGCAATGGTTCAAAAATTTAGGATTTTAGGCGCATAGTTGAGCAGAAAAATCACTCTTACAATTCTTACTACTACCCCTCTATAATTCCCATTTCTCCTGTCTCCTGTCTCCTGTCTCCTGTCTCCTACCCCTACTAAAAGACTTTTTCAGCAAACCCTAATTATTAATTATTAATTATCAAAAACATGACTATCAACCTTAACCAAACAGACGCTGTAGCGATCGCCTCTGCCATCAAAACAGGGGAAATTACTGCCGAAATCTTAATAAACCAATGTCTCGAACAAATTTACGACCGCAACCCAACTCTAAATTGCTTCACCGCAATCACGACAGAAACCGCACTAAATAGGGCAAAACAAATAGATAGAGACATTGCCCAAGGCAAAAACCCCGGTTTACTAGCAGGAGTCCCCTTTGCTGTGAAAAACCTCTACGATATCTCAGGTTTAACTACCCTCGCTGGAGCTAAAATTAACGCCGAAAACCCACCCGCAACCCAAGATGCAACCGCCGTTGCTAAACTCAAACAAGCAGGTGCCATCCTGGTTGGTGCCCTCAATATGGATGAATACGCCTACGGTTTCGTCACCGAAAATAGTCACTACGGCGCAACACCCAACCCCCACGACCTCACCCGCATCTCTGGCGGTTCCTCCGGTGGGTCTGCTGCTGCGGTTACTGCGGGTTTAGTACCCATTACTCTCGGTTCCGACACCAACGGTTCCATCCGAGTACCTGCTTCTCTATGCGGAGTCTTTGGGTTTAAACCCACTTATGGGCGTTTATCGCGAGCAGGGGTTTTTCTGTTTGCCAGTAGTTTAGATCATGTTGGACCCTTTGCTCGTTCTGTACGAGATATCGCTACAGTTTATGATGTTTTGCAAGGGTCGGATGCAAGAGACCCAGTTTGTACTAACCGCCCTCCTGAAACTTGTTTACCTCAACTAAACCAAGGTATTAAAGATTTGCGCATTGCTATTGCTGACGGTCACTTTGCCAAAGGTGGGGAATCGGAAGTATTCACAGCAGTAGAACAGGTGGCGGAAAATTTTGGTGTGACTCAGCGGGTGACAATACCCGAAGCACATCGAGCGCGAGCTGCTGCTTATATTATTACTGCTGCTGAGGGCGCGAATTTGCATTTGGAAAATTTACGCACTCGTCCCCAAGATTTCGACCTGGGAACTCACGATCGCTTTTTGGCAGGTGCTTTAATTCCGGGAGACTGGTATATCCAAGCTCAACGTTTCCGCCGTTGGTATCAAGGTTGCGTCGAGGAAATATTTAAGGAAGTAGATATTATTTTGGCTCCCACTACTCCTTGTGTTGCACCGCTATTAGGGCAGGAAAAAATGACTATTGCTGGGGAAGAAGTGTTAGTACGTCCGAATTTAGGTTTATATACACAACCTTTGTCTTTTATTGGGTTGCCAGTTTTGTCGGTTCCCATTCGCCGTACTAATGGTTTGCCTTTAGGAGTACAAATTATTGCTGCACCTTATAATGAAGCATTAATTTTACGAGTGGCAGCATTTTTGGAGATGGAACAGTTAGCACCTCAGTATTTTATATAGCTGTACTTCAAAATCAGAAAAATCAATTTGAAAATTGGATTCTATTGGATTCTAGATGTAGAACGCAATCTTAGCTCTTGACATCCTCCCGACGCTGCTATCACGAGACAGCGCGGGATTCCCCTACATCACTGATAGGGGCTTTCTGCTTCAATGCACCTGCCTTCCGGGATTTACTCCCTTCAGGTCTTACAGTCGCTCCTAAAGACTTGCCAGCGCGGTCTTGGGGGTTCCCCCCATGAGCGACTGGCGCTGTCACTGCGAGTCCCGCAGCCAAAATGTTTATACTAGCGTTAATATCTCTATCATGGTGAGCAGCACATTCTGGACAATCCCACTCTCTAATATTTAGAGGTAGTTTATCTACTACATACCCACACTCAGAACAACGCTTGGAACTAGGAAAATATCTATCAATCTTAATTAGTTCCCGTCCGTACCATTCTGCTTTGTATTCTAATTGTCTGACTAACTCTCCCCAGTTGGCATCACTAATTGCTCTAGCTAATTTATGGTTTTTTACCATATTCTTAACCGCCAAGTCCTCAACTACAATAGTTTGATTTTCCCTAATTAGTTGAGTGGTTAGTTTATGAGTATAGTCAAGCCTTGAATCTTTAATTTTTGCGTGTATTCTAGCTACTTTAAGCCGTGCTTTCTGATAATTGTTAGACCCTTTAGTTTTTCTAGATAGAGATTTTTGAGATATCCTGAGTTTCTTATACAGTTTATTAAAATACTTAGGGTTGTTGACTTTTGTGCCATCGCTTGTCGCAATCAGACTACTAATACCAACATCAACACCAACTCTTTTTTTGAGTGGTTTGAGTTGGAAATCTCTGTTGTCGTTAAATCTCAAAGACACCGACCATCTATTAGATGGGTCAAGTTTAACTGTGATTGTCGTGGGGTTACATCCTAGGGGTAGTTGTCTACTCCATCTAATCGGTAATGCTTCAGCACATTTAGCTAGGTATACTTGACCATTTTTCCACTTGAATGCTGCTTTGCTAAATTCAGCACTACCACCATTACGTTTCTTCTTAAAGTTAGGGTATTTACAAAAGTTAGTAAAAGCAGTTTGTAAATGTCTCAGACTTTGCTGCAATGGTACGCTGCTTACAGATCTCAGGAAGTCTAAATCCTCCTGTTTCTTCCAATTGGTAAGCATGGCCGAAGTTTGCTTGTATCCTACACGCTCCTGTTTCTCGTACCAAGCTTGAGTTCTGGCTGCCAAGGCTTTGTTATAGATGAGTCGCACACAGCCTAAAGTTCTCCTCAACAAGTTTTCTTGTTCTGGAGTAGGGTAGAATCTAAATTTATACGCTTTCTCAACCATCTACTACTTACTTATTACTTATCCAACACTTACAGTTTAATATATTATGTGTAAAACCTCAATCTGGTTGCGATTCATCCCGACGCTTCCTTTTCAGGAAAGCGCGGGTCTTCTCGCAACATTTAGATAAACAGGAGAATTTATCCCCTGTTTAATTCATAGAAGATATTATCCGATTTGGAAATTATCTGCTGTCAGAGTTGGGTTCCCAGAGAGAATCGCAAATGGACCGCCATCTCCGAAACCTGCTGCACTACCATTAGCATTGTAGAATAGACGACCTGTGCTAGAATTATAGACAATAATGGCATCACTTGTCCTAGGACTACTTGTTACAGTGGCAAACTCATCACCAATATCTCCTCCCACAGCAGTAGTTATTGCTGTAAAAGTATCCTTGTCAAGTAGAATTATATCTCGATTAGACTGGAAGTCTATAATTGTATCTATACCCAAATCTTGTGGTTCAAACGCTTCATTAGAGTCAAAGATAAAGCTGTCTTGACCAGCACCACCAGTGAGTTCGTCGTTTCCTGCACCACCATTCAGGGAGTCTTGACCAGCACCACCATTCAGGGAGTCTTGACCAGCACCACCATTTAGGAGGTCTTTACCTTCATCACCATTGAGAGTGTCTTGACCAGCACCACCATTCAGGGAGTCTTGACCAGCACCACCATTCAGGGAGTCTTGACCAGCACCACCATTTAGGAGGTCTTTACCTTTACCACCATTGAGAGTGTCTTGACCAGCACCACCATTGAGAGTGTCTTGACCAGCACCACCATTTAGGAGGTCTTTACCTCCACCACCATTCAGGATGTCTTTACCTTCACCACCATTTAGAGTGTCGTTACCTCCATCACCAGTGAGTTCGTCTTTACCTTGACCACCATTCAGGAGGTCGTTACCTCCACGACCTTGAATAGTATCGTTACCTAAACCTCCTGACAAGATATCGTCACTGGAAGTACCTCTCAAGGAATCGTTATCATCTTCAACAAAGAATACATTCTCAGAAATACTCTGAATTCCAGTGTTTAAGTGGATAATATCCGACAACTGAAGATCCTCTAACCATTCTGAAACAGACTCATTGCCTAATTCCCAAGTATCAAGGTCAGTATCAATTCCAAACCAGAAGCGATCGCCATCCCGCAATCGGGTAAACTGCTCTTCTAAAAGAGCTTCATTCAATTCCCCAATACTAGCATTTGGTAAATTATCCTCTGACAACATCCCCACCCAGATTTCAACATCGTCAACACTATCATAAACTGACTCTAGTGCTGCTACTACTTCCTGGTCAGATGAAATGTCACTAAAATTATTTTTCCTGGTTAACCCTAGTGCTTCTCTCGCATCATTATAACTGCCCAAACCATGGTCGCGACCACGCTGAATATTTAGAGATGGCAAATCTGAACCATTTGCTACTGGTGCTCCTAGTGGTGGTGGTGGACCAAACAATAAATTCCGCAGATCGTCAATTACATTTGCATCTGTTTCCTGCTGCACCTGGAAAGCTAAACCCCTCAATATAGGGTCTATTCCCCCTTCGTTAGGTATACGATCTGGTCGGAAGAAAGCATCTGCTAAAGTCAGTGCACCATCCTCAGTGGGGGTGCCATCTTCATTTATACGTGGTAGAGTAGAACTAATTAAAGTGTGCCCTATACGAAAACCAGCAGTCGAAAATTCTGTAGTGATATTAGGATTAACAGTAGGATCGTATCCAGTATAAGGGTCGAGAGTTACGCCTAAACTAGGTAAGAACTCATCATAAGTAATTTTCTGGATTTCTGCACCTACTATTTTACGCGCCCGTTGATAAATCTCTTCATCAGATAAGTCTGTATGAGTATCTGCAATAATTCCAGCAATCCGGTTATGTTCTCGTACCCATAAAGTGTGCATTGATGCTAAGCCAACATTTTCGTTTGCTCGGACATCACCAGCAATAAAAGTGCTTGCACCAGTTCTCTCTTCCATCGACATATGAGGCGCATTTGGATCGCCTTCCGCCCTAGGCAGCAAATCTCCTGTAGGATCCTCAGTAACTTTCAATTTTCCATCATCAAAAGTTCGCAACCACTCAGCCCGATCTTCTTCACTACCGTAAACATTACTACCATCTACCCAAGCAGTAAGTTCGTTGAATTGTTCGCGGGGGTTACTGGGGTCAGTACCAGTAGTTTCATCAAATAGTGACCTGGTAACAGGAATAACTGAACCTGGTGCAAAAACTTCATCGTCATCAGGAATGACAATGTTAATAGTTTCTTCTGTCCGACCTTGTAACTCGCTCAAGGTAACATCATGGTCAAGAAATTGTCCCCATAACCATGTATAATCGCTTAAATTGCGAGCATTGAGGATAGATTCTGATTGGCTAAATACAGCATTACTAATTTCTCGTGGATTTGGACCATTAGCTAATTGTTCTATTCCATCTGCATAGCTTGCTGGTGTTAAACGAAGTAGGTTTTCACCAACTTCACCATATTTAGGATTATTTAGGTTATTGTTACTACCGTCAATTGTACGAAAATTCATGTTTCTGCTTGTTTTTTATCAGCTAACATTATTATACTTCTAAGCTTTACTAAGCTTATGCAGTTTTTCATAGATCAAGCAATAGCAAATCAGTATCTTTACTAATTCTTTATATAGTTAAAATCTGTAAATGTATTAATTTAACAAATGCTTCTTAACTATAGGTTAAGAAGTAAAATTTTTTTCTAATCATACTAACTTTCTAAATAACATAATTTAGTCTAGACGAAGTTTTTACGGATTTTAAAGTTAAAATTAAAATTGCTGTTTGCTAAAATTTTCATCATTAAATAATATTAATTTGTGTTAAGTAATCATATAGTATCCATCCATATAACAACGGAAATACCTTAGATTGATAAGCAAAATTTATAGTAGATTGATAGAGATACTAAGGTTTGTCTTCATTAAATCTTAACAAAACTCGGGCACAACATTGAACAAAGCTGTATAGCGCTACGCGCTAGGGAATAGGGAATAGGGAACAGGGAACAGAGAACAGTTGACTATCAAAAGGTTTCAGGATTTAGAAATATCCGCGCCCTATTTGCGTAGTGCTATATAAGATATCACTCAACCATACCGCCTCAAATATCAAAAATATCTCCCTGTGCATCTAATCTACAATTGTCGTCAATCATTAGCACCTGTAATTTTGAGTACTTCTATATATGTAGCGATCGGTTAATTAAATCATTAATTTATGATCTAATTATCCCAAATATTACCTGATAATTTGTTTAAAAATAAAATTTTAAAAATAAAATTTTAAAGAAGCGGTTAGCACTTAGCAATCAGTCATATAGAATCCGGTTGAACAGTCGTCATTGCGACGGAAGAAAGCAATCTCAGGGATGCGCGAAGATTGCTTCCTTCCACTCCGTTCCAGTCGCAATGACTTGGCTATAGTAATTATCCGGATTTTATATCAGATTATTTTTTTAACGTGTGAGAAGGGGATTTCAACTCCTCCTATACAATCCTACCCTTGGGGTTGCAGGGGATTTCAACCCAGAGCTATAAAAGCTGTTAACGAAGACGACCCATGAGGATAGCTGTTTGCGGAGCATTCAGGTACGGAAATGCGCTCAAGCTGATAGCTAATTAATTTTTAGGTGATTGCTGAGGTAAAATTCCGCCTTTTATGTTGTCAAACCAAACCAAAACGCTTGCAGAAAACTCTCAGTAATTTGTATTTGAATTAAAGAACTAATTACTATAACAAAAAAGTATGCGATACTTTATTTGTGCTAATTTTAAATTACATTATAGCAATCCGTGCAACAGTGTCAGCTAAGTTGAGCAATCAACTCTTAGACTATTAAAAAATTCTGTTATGACTATTTTTATTATCCTGGTTTAATGTCTCAATTCGACGCTTATTCTTATTTGTTTCCAAAGGCAAAACATCATGAAAATGTGAGTAATCAAAATAGCGTTTACCATCATTTCCTATAGACATCAAATCCACAAAACGTTTATCCCAGATAATCTTATCTAATGTATAAACATGGCGAGCATGAATAGTTTGAGAAACAGTTTCATCTAACCCTGTAAGGGTGACAAAAAATCGAATGTCCTGATTATTTAAGTCCCTAAAGTCATTTTCAGACCAACCATGTAGAGGACTATTTTTATCAATGTGGTGCATTACTGACCAGGTAAGAGCAAGCATTGGTGTTTCAGAACGAACCAATTCTAAATCGCAGAGTCGTTGCAAAGAATGTCCTTCTGGAGTCACTTCTTGATTCAGTAATATAGTTACTCTGACTTGAGCTTCCACTATCCAGTTTTGGCGTTGGTTAGCAATGCGAAATATGAGGGTAGGTACTCCATTGTAAGGAGAAATAACTGCTACTCTACTGAAAAGAACTCGCGCTGTTGGTAATGAGAAGCGAGCAAACATTAACCCTGTAATCATTGCCATGCCAATTAAACCAATAAAAACTTCTATAGCTACTAAGATATGAGTATAAAGATTTGTGGGGTACATTGCACCATAACCAATCGTAGCCATTGTTTGTATACTAAAAGAAAAAGCATCAATAAAAGAACCAGGTTTAGCATTAGCAATTCCTCCATTACTTCCTAAATATAAAAATGCAAAGAGAGTATTAATTACAAAATAACAACTGATGATTATTACCCATAGCTGTTGCCAAGAAATTGTCATTAACCAATGGTAAAAATCACTCCAGTAAAAGTGAGTAACTCCTAACACCCTAAAGTTCACAGAACCAATTTTTCTGACAACAGTTTTTTGTCTGTTTTTTTTCATTATAAAAATGCTAAAAATGATAAATTGTGCCGATAGGCATTGCCAAAGCCGGAAAAATGAGTCAAACTAAAGTTATTTGAAAAAAATATCGGCTATAAATAAGCCGAAAAATTTAACCTAGGCAAGCTTAAAAAATTATAAGTAGTTGATTTATACTAACTATGGCAAATAGTGACAACAAAAACCCTAATTATAATCCTAATATATATTATAATGACCCAGATTTAGAAAATTTCGCAAATCGTCTGGCTCATAATGTGGAACGGAACACTTTGATCCAAGAAACTATTGATAATATTAGACACTATCTTCAAGTAGACAGAGTGGTATTATACTACTTTTATCGTGAGTGGAAAGGACAGGTAACATTTGAGTCTTTGAGCTATGGGGAGCTATCAATTTACGGTTCAACAGGAGCTGATGAATGTTTTAATGATGAATATGCTGTTATGTATAAAGATGGAAGAGTACGAGCAATAGAAAATATTGACTTAGAACCAATACATCCTTGTCATCGAGATTTTCTTCATAGCATACAGGTTAAAGCTAATTTAGTAGTACCTATTCTCAATTCTAGGAGGTTATGGGGACTATTAATTGCTCATCAATGTCAAGATGTACGTTCTTGGTCAAAGTCGGATATAGAAGTTATGCAAAAAGCAGCTATAACTCTAGCAACTGCACCAATTATTAGAGATAGCTAATCTATAGCGCTACGCGCAACTCAGAAATCAGAAGTAATTACTAATTCTTGAAAGTAGCTAGAGGGATAATGCTTCTAAAGATATATTACCAACCTGTCAATGAAAGTATCTTCCAATTCAGAAATTTAGATTTTTCCTACTCCTGACATTGACTTTTTTGATGATGATACAACTGCACTAAGTCTCCAGTCATTTTTGAGAAACGCTATATAATTTTTGTACTTCATATATCTGCAATTTTCTGTATATAGCAATCCCCTGTATATTCGTGTCAAAAATCTTACTGCTTTTTAAGGAACACTTAACTGGTAGGAGTTTCAGTTTTTTTATTTACTTTTTGATTACCCGCAACCTATGCGCGGATTGCTATATAGCATCGTACTAATCTAAATTTAGTTAAAAACTATTCCTATTCTCGATAAATTCATCTAAATCTGGCACATTTACCCAAGTACCAGTTAAATTAGATTCATGGGTTAAATCCATTAATAACTGAGAATAAACACCCTCTCTCAGAGATGGAACTACAGATTTTCCTGCTTCTATTGCTTGTACCCAATTATCAACTACTCGAATAAAAGGTGCAATTCTACCATCAGAATAAACTGTCGGAAAATCTAACCTTTCAGGAATATTTATTTCTGCTAAATTATCCCCATTTTGAGAACCCCAAACTTTAAACCCATGCACATAATCTTTTTGATTATTACTACCAACAATTAAAGTACCTTTACTACCATAAACTTCTACCCAATGACCACGTCCTTGATAGGTAACAGAACTAATACAAATTTGACAAGGTGTACCGTCTGCCAACTCTAACATAATATTACAAGTATCATCTGCATCTACTGGTTTTAATTGGTCTCCCATAGTAGAGTCAGGACGAGTTTTAATAGAAGTATTAAGTTGTCCCCAAAGTTTTTTAGCAGGACCAAATAACCAGTTAACATAATCAAAAGTATGAGAAGCGATCGCTCCTAATGCACCACCACCTTTATCTTTTTGAGAATACCAATTCCAAGGACGACTTGGATTAGCACGACTTGATGCTAACCAATCAATTTTAATTAAGCGTTTATCCCCCACATATCCATCTGCTAAAATTTCTGCAAATAGTTGCCAAGCAGGAATATAACGAAATTCAAAATCCATAGTTGCTACACATTTATTAGTAGCAGCAATATGATATAATTCTTGAGCTTCTTCTGCTTTTAAAGTTGTCGGTTTTTCTAACAATAAATGTTGACCTGCGGATAATATTTTTTTTGCCATTTCATAGTGTAGAAATGGAGGAGTTGAAATCGTTACGGCAGTAACTTCAGGTAGGGAAATAATTTCCTCTATGGTATTACAAGCATGAGGAATATTATGGCTTGATGCAATTGATTTAGCTTTTTCTAAATCTGGATTATAAACAGCTAATACTTCAGTTTGGTGATGTGCTTGTAAACCTGGTATATGTACTTTTTGACCAAATCCTGTACCGATAACTGCTACGCCAATAGTTTGATTTTTCATTGTTTATAATAATAAGGAAGGTTTCATTAATGGATAATTGATAATGAATAATTACAGCCGATTCCAGGTTTATGAAGTACGGTGGTACTAAATTTTTAAATAGTTTTTGAAGTATGGAATTAAGTTTTCACTCAAAATTAGCAAATCTACTATTATCATGGATAATTGATAATGAACAATCGATAATTATTTACAGCATATTTCGGGCAAATGATGTACAAGGTAAATGGCAAAAATATTGTATTGCGGGTATCTTGCCAGGGATGATTGTACCTCATAATAGTGGAAAGCGCTGTATTAATGGATAATGAATTAATCATCCATTATTAATTATTAATCATCCATTATTAATTACTGGAGAGTACAAAGTTCTTATAAAAAACGATTTCCTTTCAAGACTGAAAGTATTACTGGAAAAGGCTTAGAGCACCTACAGTTTTAAATGGCGAGTTTCTAACCTTGAGATCCCTGAAAGCCTTAGCTAGCAATAGTTATTCCAAGAACTTTGCACTGTATAGTTAATAATTAATTATTAATTAATAATTATTAATTATTAATTACCCATTACCCATTCTATTACTTGTTTACCGATATTAACATTATTAAGCAAATCAATTTCTCTAATTCCTGTTGGACTGGTAACATTAACCTCTGTAAGATAACCACCAATCACATCTATACCAACAAAATATAAACCATCCGCTATTAATTTAGGTGCTAAATACTCACAAATTTCATATTCCCTTTCTGTAATTTCTGTCTGAGCAACCCTACCTCCTACTGCCATATTTCCTCGAAATTCTTTACCACTAGGAATCCGATTTACCGCTCCAATAGGTTTACCATTCAACATAATAATTCGCTTATCTCCTTCTTTTGCTGCTGGTAAATAACTCTGAACCATCACAGGTTCTTGACCTTGTTTTGTACTAATTTCTATCAGAGAATTAAAATTTTTATCCGTGGGTTCTAAAAATAAAATTCCCTCCCCAGCTTTTCCTCCCAAAGGTTTTAAAACTGCTGCTCCTTGTGACTCTAAAAACTCTCTAATTACCTGTTTATCTTGACTAACAATTGTCTGCGGAATTACCTTTGTAAATTGCAAAGCATACATTTTTTCATTAGCAGCGCGTAACCCTTGAGGAGAATTTATTACTAAAGTTTTTTCTGGATTAATATAGTCTAGAAGATAAGTAGTATAAAGATATGGAATTGTTACTGGTGGATCTTGCCGCATAAATACAGCATCCATTGACTCTAATGGTTCCAGCATAGTTTTTCCTAAGTCATACCAAGGGTTACTTGCTACCCAATGATTTTCTACTCTTTCAATTGGGATTAAATGTACCTGCTTAATAGTTGCCCAGGTTTTACTATCAATAATAGTTAACTGGTTAATTTCCGTTATCCAAACTTCGTGACCAAATTCTTGAGCAGCTTCCATTAGTGCGACGCTACTATCGTGAACTGGGTTAAGTTTATCTATGGGATCTATGATGAATAGAAATTTCATCTTTTTTTTTGTTAATTAGTTCAAAATATTTTTAGTCGTCAAATAGGGGGCAATAATCATCTTCAAAAAATATTTACCCTAGGACTTACGCAGAGACCATCTATATAGCGTTCAAAACTATAACGTTATAGTTTTTCTACTCTATATATAGTACCTTGGCGTAAGTTCTGTACCCCTCTAAAAGCATAAATTCTAGTAAAGTTTTTTTGTTACCAGATTTGATACTAAACTGCTAGAAGTTGGTCTAGTTTCCCTTGAGCTTCTAATCCATGTAGCTCATCACAGCCGCCGATATGTTGGTCATTGATAAAAATTTGGGGCAAAGAACGACGGCCATTTGCTCTCACGGCCATCTTTTCCCGTTCTACATCATCCCCATCTATAGCGTATTCCTGATAGTTTACTTGTTTTTTTTCTAAAAGGGCTTTAGCACGAATGCAAAATGGACAACTTGACCAGGTATAAATTTCTACGTTAGCAGACATAATCGATTACCAATAAGCAATATTTCTTAACTGATTGTAATATTAACTTGCTATTTGGGAATGTTTTTAGATTTTAGATATTTTTTCTGTATATATACTAGGAAATTAATTCAACTTCAATACGATGTCCTTGACCTTAGACATATACCCCCCTATATTACACGAAGACGATAAATCTTCTGGAGTTGTCTTAGTCCTCCAGGGATTTGATGTAGACAAATCAGAGTATGCGGCCATAGCATCCGAGTTGAGTCAGAATAAATTCTGGGTTATTGTACCCAACTGCTTTCCTGCTCGAAGAAATTACCTTTGTCCAGAGGATAGTTCTGCAGCGAAGGTTCTCTCATCGCTGGAGCTTTCCAGGTTTCAGGATCTTGAAAAAGCTCTTCAAACTGGAGTTGTTTTGCTAGGACATTCGGCTGGTGGACTAGCTGCCTTTGGAAGTAATGACGCTAATTCTTCAGAATTACCCTATAAACTAATTGCGATAGTTACCTATGGGTCAAACGCTCCATTCAATACCAAGATTACTAGCCCGTTGCCTCCTGTGCTTATGCTATCTGGGGAAAAAGATTCAGTAATTACTTCTGAAATTTCAAGAACTGCGTTTCAGAGAATATCAGCATCAACAAAAACCTTCATTGAGTTTGCAGGACTTAATCACTACAGTATAAATGACAATCCTCAACCTAGTGGTCCTCCTATTGAAGTGAATATAGCTGACTTCTCTAATCAAGACTCGGTTAAATTGATATCCTCTGTTGTTAGCTCATTTGTCCGTGCTGTTGAAGCCCAACAGGAGAACTGGCTGAGTTCCCTTGATCGAGACATTGTTGAAGCGATCGTCTATTCTGAATAGAAATCCCAGATTGACCATAATATTAAGTAGAGTTTGTCAAGTGCAGTTAATATTCACTGATAATAAGTAATACTATTTCACTTTAAAGATGTCATAATTAGTTCAGCAGGACTTACGCATAACCACCATATCTCGTAGGGGTTATTCGCGAATCACCCCTACAGATAGCATATAATATCATGTTCGGTTAAATAGTTATTATAATTAAAGCTCGTAGTAGGGCTGAAGCCCTACTACAAACCATATACTTTATTATAAGTGATTATCCGAACATAATATAATTCAACTATTTAGTCTAAACTCCAGTGTTCAGATAAATATATTTTTGTAATTATTATATAGCGAATACATCAGAATATTCGCACTGCTCCCTTCTAGAGTTTGCGTTTATAGGAAAAGGTAGAGAATATAGAAAATTGTAGAATTTAACAACCTGTAGAGAAGTTCCATGGAACTTCCCTAAATTATGGGTGGTTGACTATGAAGCAATAACATAATCAATAAGTTGTGCTAGTCGTTGACGCAAAGTTTCTAAACCAAGTCCCTGAGCAGCAGAAATAAATACAGCCATCGGATATTCTTCGTGAGCAAATCTTAAAGTATCTCCATCTACTTGATCAATTTTGTTAAAAGCAACTAAAGCAGGTCCAGGAGTTTCTGGCATTTCTGCCAAAATAGTCATCACAGAACGTATTTGACTTTGCCAAGCGGGATGAGACAGATCGACCACATGAAGTAAAGCATCTGCATCCGTAACTTCTTCCAGAGTTGCCCGAAAAGCATCCATCAGAGTAGGAGGCAGTTCGTGAATAAATCCCACCGTGTCAGTAATCACAATTGTAGTTGGTTTTCCACTAACAGTATCAGGAACACTCAGACGACGAGTAATAGGATCTAGAGTCGCAAACAATTTGTCTGCTGCATAAACTTCTGAATTAGTAAGTGTATTTAATAATGTAGATTTACCAGCATTCGTATATCCAACTATTGCCACTGTTGGTACTTCTTGACGTTGACGATGTTGGCGAAGACGGGAGCGATGTGCTTGTAACTGATTAACCTCTTTCTGCAATCGAGATATTCGTGCATTAATTGCCCGACGCTCTGTTTCTAACTTGGTTTCACCAGGTCCTCTCGTACCAATACCACCACCAAGACGAGACATCGCTTCACCTCGACCTGTAAGACGAGGAATAGTATATTCTAGTTGAGCAAGTTCGACCTGTAATTTTCCTGCGCGAGATTGAGCGCGTTGGGCAAAAATATCCAGAATAACTTCGGTGCGGTCTACAACTCTAACACCAATTTTTGTTTCTAGGTTGCGTACTTGAGCAGGGGAGAGGTCGCGGTCAAATACAACGAGGTTAGCTCCCACAGTTTGAACGCTCAGAGCAATTTCTTGGACTTTACCCTCTCCTACAACTGTCTGGGGATGAGGATGCGATCGCTTCTGATGTACCGTCTTTAATACTTGACCTCCAGCAGTATCAACAAGTCGAGCTAGTTCAGCTAATCCATCTTCAAATTCCTGATTGGTCATTTTATCTATTTTTAGCCCCACCAGCAGCACTAGGTCTTGGTCAGAATCAACCTCTTGAGCAATAAATTCTCGTTCAAATTCTGCTTCTAGTCCATCAACCAAGTCAATAAAATCTTGTTTGGCAACCATATCAAGACTTAGAGCAGGTGACACGCTCCAAAACTTCAGAGCTTGAAGATCGGTATTTTCACGTTCGTGTGTGGGAATGGGTAACAGGTGAGCTAGATAAGCTTGTTTAATGTAACCTGTTGCTCCTCCACCCCGACGTTTAAACCCTTCACCTGTGAGAGTCAGTATCACCAGAGCATCAAGTCGTTGAATCACCATTGCAGTCAGAGCAGCTTCCGAAGGTACTTCTGATTTTAGGTTGGTAGCGATACAACGAATACCACTAAGACGACCTGCACCATAACGGGGTAATTCCAGAGGTGGAATTTGGGTTTGGCGGGGTGTGCCAATTCCCACCCGGATAATTTGTCCCCTACGATTAATGTATACGCAGACTGGTTGGCCAACTTCTGTGCTAATGGAGGCTACTCTTTGGGCAAATTCCGAGGTAGTTAGGCGATCGCCTGGTAGTCGCTGATGGTACAACCTTTGCAGTTGTTTAAGTTGGTTAGATTTTAGACCTTGAAGATTTCCGTAGATGGTTTCGATAGGCATTCCTAGCCACGTTTTTGTGGCCCCTCTCTATACTACTTTATAAATATTATAAATATATAAACATTTAATTATAATCTATAATCAAAATTTTTGCAATTAACATAATTTTTTTCTTGCTTATGATATATCAAAGATGATTTTATAGGACAAGTAACTATGTTTAATTTCTTAATGGAAAACTCTTCTCCACCAACTGTTCAGGAAATTGCTTTTGCTTTTCGTCGTTGGGGTTGGGTTGGTTTTTGGGTGCAAATAGTATTTGCTTTTATTCCAATTATAATTTTGATATTTGCCCTATTTTTTACTAATAATCCTGACTATACTAGACCAGGAAATTTATACATAGGAGAATTTTTAGCCTTTGGTTGTCTATCAGCACTCATTTTTACTATTTACTGGTGTTTTCGTTATGTACAGTTATCTAAAAAGCTAGAAAACCCCCAAATGCGCCCTCCAAAAGCAGACGTAATTCAATGTTTATGGATTGGGTTAATTGCTAATATTTTAGGAATGCTTTGTGCAATAGTAGTTGCTATGGGTAAAGTAGCAACCTTGTTATGGCAAATGTTATCTATTCCCCAAGGAGCCTCAGTAATTAGCACTCCTGGTAGTAATCAAGCCATAATTAACAGAGGTACTTTAGTTGTACCGTTAGATATGGTAGGGGTACAAGCCATGTTAAGTACCATTGCTGCTGAGTTAGCGGGTATTATAGTTGCTTTGTGGCTGTTAAGTTTGGTTAGTCAACATCATTCTCAGCATTCTTAAGCTTCTGAGCATCAATACTCAAAAGTGAGTAACTCATTAGTAGTAAAGCAAAAATCAGTCCTTAGTTACCCTTAAATCTCATTTTCCTGTCTTGCTAAACTAACTTAATGTCTTCTTACTCCTGTAATCCCTACTTAACTTAATTTAATATGGAGACAGATCCCACATGGGAGCTATTACCGAAAAATTAAGGTAAAAAGCCTCTCCTTTAAAGGAGAAACAAGCGGTCGAGGGATGGCGAGGTCTCCCGCTCTTGCGGGAGACCTCGCCATCCCATCCTACGGAATTATCCGCAAAGAACCGCTTTTTCAAAATTACTTTTTTTGGAGTAAATGGCAAAACTTATGTTATACTTAAATCAGATAGGTGGAGTTCCCCCCGATTTTAAGTCTGCTCTTGAAGATAAGTTACAGCCGATAAGGCAGTGGTCTTCAGTGAAGCAGGAAGCTTGTCTCCAAAGCTCAAACCTCGGTTTGGGTAAGTTTGGGTAAGTTCAGTAGAACGGCAGAATGTAAACTTCACTATAAAATGCTGTCAAGGGAAATACCCTTAAGGAAGTTCCGACTGCCGTAATGGAGCATCGGAAACCTTCACTGTTTTGCTTCCTGACATAAAACACGACATAAAAAGCGTAGTTCCTCAGTAGGAGGGAAGCGATAGCGTCAATCACGGGAGCATCACAGACGATTAAATCCTCGTTGACCGGAGGTGAAAAATATGACCGAAAGATTATACTTGTTAATTTCTGGCTCAGTTTTTGCTCTAGTTGGATTCTTTCACATAATAAGGCTAATATATCAGTGGTCTATTCAAGTAGGAGTTTTAGGAATTCCACAATGGCCATCATTGTTAGCTATTGTAGTTGCTGGCTTCTTATCAATCTGGGCTTTTCGTGTAGCTAGTCATCTTAGCAGTTCTCCTAGTTCTTTTCATTGAGTAAACTCTCCTCAACTTACTCTAAATTTATCTAGACGATAGTTAAGCCTACTAGCGCCTCTAGCTTTAAAATGTAGGTAAATTTAAAGTATTCTCCCCCTTCCCTACAAGGGAAGGGAGTTGGGGAGTTAGGTTTTACCCACAATTATTTCAGACAATTGGTAAGATAATTGTAAAGGTTGTACCTTCTCCAACTTTAGAATTACAGGTAATTGTACCATAATGTTTTTCTGTAATAATTTGGTGAGCGATCGCCATCCCTAACCCTGTACCTTTTCCCACCCCTTTCGTCGTAAACCCTTGCTCAAATATTCTATTTTTTGTTTCTGCTTTCATCCCACAACCATTGTCTTCAATCTTAATCTGTACTTGATTTTCATCTAGTTGAAAAGTTTGAATATTTATCCGATTCGGTTTTTGTTTAATCTCAGCTAAAGTTTTACCAACATTCGCTTCATCAAAAGCATCAATTGCATTTGCCAAAATATTCATAAACACCTGATTCAACTGACCTGCAAAACAGTTGATTTCTGGCAGTTCCGAATATTCTTTGATAATTTCTATTGCCGGACGTTTATCGTTTGCCTTGGTACGATGTTTGAGAATTACTAATGTACTCTCTATCCCATCATGGATATTAAATTTCGTTTTATTCTCTTGATCTTTGCGGGAAAATATTCTCAGACTGGTGCTGATATTTTTCATCTGCTCTACTCCTACATTCATCGACTTTAAAATCTTGGGAAAATCTGCTCGCAAATATTCTAAATCTATCTCTTCAGCATGATCTTCGATTTCTTCAGCAGAAGTATTCTCTTGATATAGCTGCAAATGCTCTAATAAGTCATTCAGGTTGTTTTCAGCTATTAAAATATTGCCAGCAATGAACCCCAAAGGATTATTAAGTTCGTGGGCAACACCAGAAAGCAAAGTTCCTAGTGCTGACATTTTTTCACTTTGAACTATTTGCAGTTGTGCTTTTTGTAAATCTCGCAGTGCAACTTGTGCTTGCTCATAAAGTTGAGCATTTTGCAGAGCAATGGCTGCTTGAGCGCAGAGAAATTGAATAATTTTCTGACGAGAGCTGGTAAAAACGCCTTTTGTTGTAAGATGCTCTAAGTACAAAATAGCCACTAAATGACCTTGATGCAATAGTGGCACACATAATACACTTTGGGGTTGATAAGTCAGCAAGTACCCTTCAAGGATTCCAGCAATCTCAGTTTTAGCTTCATCAATGAGTACAACCGACTGTGTATTTTTCACATATTGAATCAAGCGAATTGGGACTGGACTTTCCCTGGTCAGGGGTTGTAAGTGAGTATTTGTGTCTACTGTACCATACGTTGTCAGTTCTGCTATGGCTCGCAGATGCCATTGGTCAGTTTCTGGAATCAGTAACCCAGCTTTTTGTGCCCCCGCATTAGTGAGAATAATCTGTAGAATCTTACCTAATAGTGGCTCTAGCTCTATGATACTGGAGATGGCTTGAGCTGCTTGTAAGATTGAAGCCAAATCCAAAGTATCAGATAATCCCGTACTGTTTGTTTTAGTCGTGGTTTTTGAGATTAATGTTTGAGTTACCTGCTCAATACTATCAAGGGGATTAAATTCTACCTGTTGCTGTTGCAGAATTGAGGTAAGTAGTTGAGGGTATTTTGCTTCTAGTTGATTAATCTTAGCTTTAGCTCCCCACCGAGCATAGCAATAGTAAGCTTCTACCATGTAGGTTTGGGCGAATTTTTCTTTGCCCCAGTGGAGGCATAATTTGGCTGCGAGTTCGTTAGCTAATGCTTCTTCTTGCAGATATTCGTTTTCTTTGGCTCCTGTTATGGCACGGTCATACAGCTCGATGGCTTCAAATCGATATCCTAAAACTCGCTTATGTTCTGCTGCGACTAAATCATACTTATGTTGAGCATTCATGGGAGCATGAGTTGCCCAGTATTGCATCTTACTCTGATTAGTTTCAACCTTTTCCAGAATACTTTTCTGCAGAGATTTATCGGCATCATCATAACCAGCTAAGTGAGTTAACGAATCATAGAAATTCCATACATACTCAGCCAAACAACCAGGTACTCCATCCAAATAAGACTCTGCTAATGCAGCATTCTCAACTGCTTCGGGAATTCGCTCGAATAAATAGCAAAGAATCAACTTATTCAGATAAACAAAATGGAGTGCCGTGCGGTCATTAGCACTAATTTGAAATGGAACAGATTCAGTTTCATTATAAGCTGTTCCTATTAGTTCCCATGGAATTTCCGACTCTCCCAATAAATTGAGAACCCCTTGTTCAAAAGCTTGATTCCAAGCCAAGGCATTTTCTTGTTTGATAGTGGCGAGAGCATGACTTGCAGTTGCCATTTCTTCTTTGACAGCAGAAAGATTATAACCCGTTAAATAAAAGTATTGAGAACGGTATGAGATGGAAACTCCCGCAAATTGTAAGCTGCCAATCTCAAGTCCAGTTTGGTAAGTCTTGAGCAATAAGGGAATTGCTTCCTTAACATGGCTCGAATGGTGGTTGATGCAAATCCCTATAGCATGAGTACCAGCAACACCATCACCTGTTTGGGGGTTTAAATCAAGTTGGCAAGCAAGTTTTCCATATTCAGCTCCCGATATAAAATCCTGTAATGCCAAAATACAAACTATGCCATAGCAGCAATAAATATGTGAATAATATACTGTATTCCCATATTGGATAGATAACTGCATCAGCTTACAAACTACCCAAGGGAAAAGACTTGGTTTAGCTTGATAACAAGCAGTCAGTAAGTTTTCCATAATATTGATTTTGGCTAACTGTTTCCGATCTTCCATCAAGGGTAAATAAGCTAGATCGGTAATAGCTTTACCTTCCATCAATTGCGAAATTGCTGCTAGTTCCACCTGTAAATCCTCAAGAGGTGATTCTGGCACATCCAGTCCTAATAACCCCAAGAACTCTATACCAATATTGACTGCTGATAACTGTTGGCTTTGAGCCATCTTAGCCTGAATTTTAATTTCATGCACTTTCACCAGATCGAGTAAGTCTAACCCGCGAGCAATAATTTGCTCTATTATGGTTTCCATCAATTCAAAATCACCAGTCAGATAAGCTGCTTCTGCATAATTTTCATGTAACTTTAAAGCTAATGGATAATTCCTTTCCCAACTTTCTACATCAAGTAAAGACAACGCAGTTTGAAAATATTTTAATGCTGCTACATAAGCTGCTGAACCTTTGGCTTTTTCTCCTGCCGTTAAATTGAGTTGAATCAAATTTTCTTGTTCTGTGGAGTCAGCCACTAATTCTATCGCCTGGTTCCAATGATTAACAATTGTAAAAATCTTGGCATCCTGTTCTTCTGGAGAAAGATTTTTTGACAGAGTACGTCCAATATGTAAATGGGTAGCTTGTTTTTTTCCTTCAGGAATCAGAGAATAAGCTGCCTGTTGCACTCGGTCGTGCAAGAAACGATAATTCACTGATATATTTTCTTCACTTTTCTCCTGCTGTTGCTCTCCTTGGAAAAATTTATAGGTGTCACTGTTGGGAATGACAAACCCCTCTTGTAAACCCCACCATAAATTTTCTGCCACCTCTTCTTGAGTACCCTTACACACCACTGCCAATGTCTCTAAGTCAAACCTATTACCAATACACGCTGCTAGCTTAAACACCTCTTGGGTTGCCTCTGGCAGTTTCTCCAACCGCCCTACCATAAACTCTACCACATTATCTGTTAGGGCTAACTGTCGTACCTCTGTCAGATCGCACTGCCAATAACCTACATCCGCCTCAAACTTAATCCAATCATCTTCATACAACCCTTTCAAGAATTGGGTGGTAAAAAACGGATTTCCTTTGGTTTTCTGATACACTAACTGGGATAAGGGTGCTGCTAGTTCGGTCGAGCACAATAATGTCTCAGCTACTAAACGAGTAATATGTTTCTCGCTCAAAGGTGCTAGAGTTAGAGTCTCAATATTAGCCTCGTGTTTCTGAATTTCATTTAATGTCAACATCAACGGATGAGCCGGAAATACCTCGTGATCTCTATAGGCTCCCAACATTAATAAATAACCAACTTCCGATTTATCCATCAACAACTGCAACAAATTTAACGATGCGGAGTCTGCCCATTGTAGATCGTCGAGGAAAATTACTAATGGATGGTCTTTGGTGGTGAATACCCCTACAAACTTACCAAACAATAAATTAAAGCGATTTTTGGCTGCACTGCCAGACAAATCTGTCACTGCTGGTTGAGTACCAATAATTCTTTCGACTTCGGGTACTACATCTATAATTACTTGCCCCTTTTCTCCCAATGCATCCAGAATTTTGCTTTTCCATACAGCTATTTCCTCGTCGGACTCTCCTAACAATTGTCCCATCAAGTCTCGGAATGCTTGCACTAAAGCAGAGAAGGGTATATTGCGATTGAACTGGTCAAACTTGCCTTTGATGAAATACCCTCTTTGCTTGACTATGGGTTTATGCACTTCATTGACTACGGCTGTTTTCCCTATTCCCGAAAACCCTGCTACCAGAATCATTTCTGTTGCACCTGCAGCGACAAGAGCGAATCCATCCAAGAGTCTTTGTACTTCATTTTCCCGTCCGTAGAGCTTTTCTGGGATACAGAAGCGATCGCACAAGTCTCTCTTTCCTAGCTCAAATTGCGTAATCTTTCCTGTAGTTTCTAACTGTTGTAAACATTGCTCTAGATCGTGCTTGAGACCCAAAGCACTCTGATAACGGTCTTCGGCATTTTTCGCCATTAACTTTAGAACAATATCAACAAGGGGAGTAGGGAGTTGATTTTTAGGAGTCGGAGGTGTTTTGGCAATATGACAATGGACTAATTCCATCGGATCTCTACTTTCAAAGGGTAACTTTCCTGTTAGCAGTTCAAAAAATGTCACACCCAGAGAATAAAAATCTGTGCGATAATCAATTCCTCGGTTCATCCTTCCTGTTTGCTCTGGAGAAATGTAGGCCAAAGTTCCTTCTAGAACGTTGGGACTAATCAGTTGTTGTTGTTCAGTTGGCAGTAAAGTAGAGATGCTAAAATCTATCAATTGGACTTGCTTAGTTTCCGGGTGTATAAGAATATTACTGGGTTTAATATCTTTGTGGATGATGCGCTGTTGAATTAGATAGTGTAAAACTTCAGTCAGTTGAATAGCGATAGTGAGGAATGCGCTCACAGAAGAGTCAGCTTGCTGCCAGTAGTCTAAAAGGGCGATCGCTCCTGAGTCTGGCATCACTAAGGCGTAACTATTACCGTAGCGTTCTAAGGCCAGTGTTTGTACAATAGCAGGATATTTGAGATGACGGGTAATAATGTATTGGTTGCGGAATTGGACTAATTCATTGAAACTGGGATGAGGATTGCGTAATACTTTGATAATTACTGGTTTATTGTCACAGATCCGCTGGCCACGATAAACCAGAGTGCGTATTCCTTGGTATAAACTTTCACTGAGGTAGTAGTTGGGAAGGTTGAGCATATATACTTATATAATTCATAATGGTTTGTAGAATTACATGGTGTTCTAAATGGTGAGTAATAATTTATTGCTTGCAGAAGGTGACAAACTGGTTGAAGTTGAGGTAGGCGTTTGGTAGGACTTTAAATGACTAATGGTTATCAATCTGTAGCTCGGATAGCTCTATAGACAAAGGTGTCGGTGCCGGAGTATATTTGCTTGTTTTTTTTTGGTAACCAGGTAAGTTAAGCATCATTATTAGGAATGGAATTCAAGGTATAATTGATTTTTCCCTTGATTAATCTTCCAAGGAGAAAAAAATTTTTTTATTTAATAGAGTTGTCGCTAAATAGATGGAAAAAATAGCTCAAATTAAGACACAGAAGTAATTCCAGAAGTTTTCAATCGATAATAGATAAAATCCTTACATGACAAGGGTTTGCCAGTTTTTTTTAGTTATAAAGCGACAAGTATAATAATAACATAGCGCAGATTTTGTTTTTTTGTCAACAATCATTACTAAAATTTGGAAGATTCATTATTGATCAGGAAAATTACTTAAACTAAGTATAGCGTTTCTCAGGCTAATGAGGTACACCTATTTTTATTTCTTTTCTATATCCCTATTCCCTATTCCCAGTTAAGTGTTTCCTAAAACAAAGAAATTTTGTACCTCATATCATGTCCGTTTATATCGTTTGTGTAAAAGTTAGCGTAAATATCAACAGGAAATTTAAGTTTTTTCTTGCTCTTAAACCTTCCTCCCTCTCGTCCCTCTTCTGTGTTCCCTCTTCTGTGTTCCCTGTTCCCTACCTTTGCTATACAATACCGATGCTACCGGACATGATATCACCAGCATGGGAATTGCTATAATATTTTAAGCAATATGTAGTGTGATCGTAAATATTGTACCTTCTCCAACTGTAGAATCACAGGTAATTATACCCCCATGTTTTTCCGTAATAATAGATTTAGCGATCGCCATCCCTAACCCTGTACCTTTCCCCACTCCTTTTGTTGTAAACCCTTGCTCAAATATTCTCTCTTTGGTTTCTGCTTTCATCCCACAACCATTATCTTCAATCTTAATCTGTAGTTGATTCTTCTCAAGTATAGAAGTTTCAATTATTATCCTATTTGGTTTCTGTTTAATCTCAGCTAAAGTTGCTTCATCAAAAGCATCAATAGCATTAGCCAAAATATTCATAAACACCTGATTCAATTGCCCAGGAAAACATTCCACCTGTGGAACATTCCCATAGTTTCTCACAATTTCAATGGCTGGACGTTTTTCGGTGGCTTGGGTACGGTGTTTGAGAATAACTAATGTGCTATCAATTCCTTGATGGATATTAAAAGTTGTCTGATGTTCCTGGTCTTTACGAACAAAAGTTCGCAGACTACTACTAATATTACGAATCCGCTCTACTCCCACATTCATCGACCCTAACAATTTTGGCAAATCTTCACGAATAAATTCTAATTCTATGGCTTCAATTTCTTCAGCTATGACTTGATTTGGCCCTGGATATTCTGATTGATATAGAGCGATCAAACCCAGTAAATCTTGTACATATTCTGTCGCCGGTTGAATATTGCCTCCTAAAAAACCTGTGGGATTATTAATTTCATGGGCGACTCCTGCCATTAAGTTCCCTAATGCTGACATTTTTTCACTTTGCACCATTTGCAATTGTGTTTTTTGTAGGTCTTGGAGTGCTTGCTCTAGAGCCAGAGATTTTTCAATTAGGGCAGTTTGAGTTTCCTTGATTTGGCTAATATCGCGCATAATAGTCGAAAAATATTCTGCCATTCCTTGAGCAGATTTGTGAGCAATAATAATTTGGGAAACTGGAATTTCTCGTCCGGTTGAATCTATGACTGCTGTTTCCCCAAACCAAGTTCCATGACTAGCAGCTATAGGAATGGCTTGATTGAGAATGATTTCATTCGCCCACTGAGGATGGTTTTGTGTGAGTTTAAATGAGTTACCATGACTATGTAACTCTGGGCGTAATTTTTTAAATTGAGCATTCATCCAGAGTACAGTACCTTCAGTATCTACAATGCCAACATAATCAGAAGTCGCTTCTAAAATAGCAATGAGACGTTTTTGTTCTTGTTCTAGTCGTACGCGCTCGGTAATATCCTCATAGCTGCCTAAGATTCCGTATACCTTCCCAGTTTCATCACACAGTGGAATTTTGTTTGTATCTAGCCACCGTGTTGTACCATCAATCTGCCTTTGTGTTTCAATAATGTGTAATTCAGCTTGGTTAGATTCCATCACACGGCGCTCTGATTCTCTAAACAAGTCAGCCTCCTCTCGAGTACAAGGCAAATCCTCATCATTTTTACCAACAAGCTCTTCGGGAGAATTAAAACTTACGATTCTGGCAAATTTTTGGTTGCACCCTAAAAAATTAGAGTTTCTGTCTTTCCAGAAAATGAATTGTGGAATCGTATCAATAATTTTTCTGAGTAAGTTTTCCGATTGTTTAACTTGTTGTAGGGATAATTCCGACTTCTGATGCAGTTGAGCATTTTTAATTGAGATGGCAGCTTGGTTACAAAGAAAGTTAAGTATGAGAATACGCTCTGGGGTAAACACCCCACGGATAAGTTGATTTTGTAAATACAGAATCCCTACCAATTTTCCCTGATTTAGCATCGGTACACACAAAATACTTTGGGGTTGATTTTGATTAAGGTATTCATCAAAAATTGGCAAGTCGGTGTCAAGGTTATTAATAACTAAAACTTCTTTGGTGTTTTTCACATATTGGATGAGTTGAACTGGTAAGCTTGTATTGTTGGCTAAGGGTTCAGCACAAAGCTCGGTGCTATCTGTTGTAGCAGTAACTCGGAGCTGCCAAGTGCTATGCTCGTCAGGTATGAGAATCAAGCAGCGCTCGCCACCGGAATTTTCCAGAATAATCTGGCTTAATTGATAGAGAAGTTCATCTAGTTGGATGATTTCTGAAAGCAACTGAGAAGATTTCAACACCGCAGCTAAATCCAGGGTAGTATTGATACTTGTTGCCGAGGATTGAGTAGGCGTTTGAGAGGAATGAATTGAGAGTTGGGGTTGAGCAATAGTTGTCAGAGTATCAAATAAATTAGTAGATTGGAGCTGTTGCTGTAAAATAGGTTGGAGTAATTGGGGATAGCGCTTTTCTAGGTCGTCAGTTTTGGCTTTGGCTCCCCACTGAGTGTAGCAATAGTATGCCTCTTGCATATAACCTGCTGCAACTTTTTCTTTGCCCCAGTCTAAGTAGAATTTGGCTGCCAGTTCATTGGCTAGAGCTTCTTCTTGCAGATATTCGTTTTCTTTGGCTCCAGTAATAGCCAGGTCGTAGAGTTCGATTGCCTTGACATAGTTTTCTAGAGAACGGTGATATTCCGCTTCCACTAACTGATATTTATGTAAATGATTCATCGGTGCATAATTCGCCCACTTTTTCATCTTTACCTGATTCTGAGTAACAGTAGTCAGCCATTGATGTTGTAAAGATTGCTGGAAACTGGGTTCTCTATATCTATATCGATCTAGTAAGATTAAGGAGGCGTAGAAATTTTGTGTTACGTTCATTAAAGATCCCAACCCAGCTTTTTGAGAATATTCATTTGTTAAATCAATACAATGAAGAGCTTGGCTCATCTCACCAAATAAGTAGCATAGAATTTGCTTAATCAAGTAGACTACATAAAGTGAAAAATAGTTTTTGGCAGACTTGAGAGTTGCCAACATAGTCTCTTCATTGAAACTATCACCAATTAGAAGACAGGGATTTTCTGTAGTGTCTAATAAGTTAAGGGTAAATTGTCGCCAAATAGTAGCGTAGTGAAGAATATGCTGCTGTTTTAATTTCACACCAAGCTGAATGTATTGTAGCTGTTTTTCTTGAACACTATCAAGAGGCTCTCCCAATAACATCAGATGGGCACAAGCATTTTTCGCACAATGACAAACATATTCTAGATCGCCTGTCTCTAAGCCACTTTGAATACCTTTATTGAATTGTTCGATACTTGTTTTAGCATGGTCTTTCCAGTGAGAAATAAATCCACCTAATAGTTCAGAAACTTTACATTTAACTTCTTCGGCATTCAATATATCCAATAATTTCAGAGCAATACAACCACTTTTATATCCCTTAGTTAAATCCCCTGCACCACATAGGGCCACACCATAGACAGCATAAGCAACAGGAGCAATTGAAGTATGTCCCTCTTTTGTACAAAGATAGACCATAGTCCAGATAATTGGTTTTAGGAGATCGGGATTAGCATTATAAGCAGCAGAATAAATGGTTACTAAAATCCTTAGAGCTGCCTGCTTATAAGGGTCTTCCATATTGGGAAAATATTCCAGTCTTTCTAACTCTGGTAATATGATTTCAGTATTTTCTGGACTCACCAAAGGAACACCTAAAATTTCTAGAATCTTTAAGCCATCATCCAAAGCTTTGATAAGTTGGTTATTGCCTATTGCATATTGGAGTTGAATCTCATAAATCTTGATTTTTTCCAGTAAATTATTTGCACGATCTAGAACTTCGTTTACTAATGAACTAACCGAATCTAGTTGCAAATTGAGATAAGCAGTTTCAATTGTTTCTAGGTGTAATCTAAGAGTTAAATTGTAATCTGCTTGCCAACAGTTCTGAGGTAGTAAGTTTAGCCCTACATTAAAATATCCTAGTGCTGCTTCATAAGCGGTAGCTGTTTTTGCCGTTTGTCCTGCTCTAAGGTTAAGATTGAGGAGTTTATTTTGCTGCGCTTGGGTTTGGGCAAATGTTATGCCAATATTAAGCTGATTAACAATTTCAAAGATATCCCGATCTTCGTCAAATATTAAGCTTTTTTGTAGTAAATTTTGGCCAATTTGCCAGTGAGTTTTCTGTTTTTGACTTTCCGGAATCAGAGAATAAGCAGCTTGTTGCACTCGGTCATGTAAGAAACGATAACTAACTGTCACCATCTGTTCCCTTGTCTGTTTGACATCACCCTGAAAAAACTTATAAGTTTGAGAAATAGGTAAAATCAAACCCTCTTGTAATGCTCCCCAAATATCTGCTGCTACATCTTCTTCTAGTTTCTGACATACCACTGCTAATGTCTGTAGTTCAAACTGATTACCAATACAAGCTGCTAACTTTAAGACCTCCTGCGTTCCTACTGCCAATTTTTGCAACCGATGAGCCACAAATTCCACCACATCATCTGTAATAGCTGCATCCCGCACCTTCACCAAGTCACATTCCCAATACCCTAACTTCAAATTAAACCTAATCAATTCATCTTCATACAACCCTTTCAAAAACTGAGTTGTAAAAAACGGGTTCCCTTGAGTTTTTTGATATACCAACTCACTCAAAGGTAGAGCTAATTTTTGAGTACAGTTCAAGGTATCTGCTACCAATTGATTGATATGATTAATAGCTAATGGTGCTAAAGTAATTGTGGAAATAATTGCCTGTTCTTTTTTTAACTCTCCTAAACTCAAAATCAATGGATGAGCTGGAAATACTTCGTGATCGCGATATGCTCCCAACAACAGTAAATATCCAGTATCTCCACTACTCATTAAGACTTTCATCAAGTTCAACGATGCTGAGTCTGCCCATTGTAAGTCATCTAAAAACATTACTACTGGATGTTCGGCAGTAGTAAATACAGCAATAAATTTTTGAAATAGTAAGTTAAAGCGATTTTGGGCCTCCCTGCCAGAAAGTTCTGGTGCTGATGGTTGTTTCCCGATGATTTTTTCTAGTTTTGGTACTACCTCAATGATGACTTGAGCGTTGTCTCCCAAAGCTTTGATTATCTTTGTTTTCCAATTAGCTAACTCTATATCTGACTCGCTCAGTAGTTGGTTCACCAAGTCTTGGAAGGCTTGCACGAAGGCACTGAAAGGAATATTGCGATTAAATTGGTCGTATTTTCCTTTGATAAAGTAACCTCGTTGCTTAACTATGGGTTTATGCACTTCATTGACAACAGCAGTTTTCCCAATTCCGGAAAAACCTGCTACTAGGATCATTTCTGCTCTTTCTTCTCCCCCCTTACCAAGGGGGGTTTGGGGGGGATTGCTAACTCTGTCAAAGGCATCAAGTAGGGTTTGTACTTCCATTTCCCTGCCATAGAGCTTTTCTGGTATGAGGAAGCGATCGCTTACATCCGTTTGTCCTAACTCAAAGGATGTAATTTTTCCTTTTGTTTCTAACTGTTGCTGACATTTCTCTAAATCATACTTGAGACCCAAAGCACTCTGATAACGGTCTTCGGCATTTTTGGCCATTAATTTGAGGACGATACTTTGTAAGACTTTGGGTACTTGACTTTTGAGTGGAAATTTGGCTGACTGAGCAATATGGTTATGCACCAATTTTATTGGCTCGGTGGTAGTGAAGGGTAATTCTCCGCTGAGAAGTTCAAAAAATGTTACTCCCAAAGAGTATAAGTCTGTACGATAGTCAATACCTCGATTCATTCTACCTGTTTGTTCAGGAGATATGTAGGGGAGGGTTCCCTCTAAGAGATTGGGGTTAATAAGTTGTTGTTGTTCCTTTGGTAGTAAACTAGAAATGCTGAAATCTATGAGTTTAACTTGCTTGGTTTCAGGATGAATGAGAATGTTGCTGGGTTTAATATCCTTGTGGATGATGCGTTGTTGAGTTAGGTAATAGAGTGCTTCTGCTAATTGAATAGCAATATTGAGAAATTCAGTTAGAGAAAAATCTGGCTTTTGCCAATAGTCTGCTAGAGCGATCGCTCCTGAATCTGGCATAATTAGAGCATAACCATTATCATAACGTTCTAGGGCTAGAGGTTTAACAATTGCTGGATGTTCGAGATGACGGGTGACAATGTATTGGTTACGGAATTGGACCAATTCATTGAAACTGGGGTGGGGGTTGCGTAAGACTTTGATAATTACTGGTTTCTTGTCCCAGTTCTTTTGGCCACGATAGACCAGAGTGCGTGTTCCTTGGTATAAGTTTTCGCTTAGGTAGTAGTTGGGAAGGTTAAGCATCATAGTGTTGTTGATGGTGTTCAGATTTGATTTGCATAGATTGGGAGCTTTTGGTAAGATTTCACTAAATAGACATCTCCAATAATAAAAACAGGAAATCAATTATCGTACAGAAATTATCAGTTCTTTCTCCCTATTCCCTATTCCCTACTCCCTACTCCCTCTTTTCTGGAGATGTCTAATGACAATGACTAGGTTAAATGGGAATATCTATCATAAATTTAGTACCTTTTTCTGGTTGGGAAATACACTGTAATTTTCCTCTGTGCTGTTCTGTGACTATTTGGTAACTAATAAACAACCCCAGTCCTGTTCCTTGACCAACTGGTTTAGTAGTGAAGAAGGGGTCAAAAATACGTTGCTCAACAGTCTTACTCATTCCTGGCCCATTGTCAGCAATGGAAATCCTGATATTATCCTGGTTTTGCATTTGAGTAGCGATCCTAATTTCCGGACAATCTGGTGCTTTGGAGGTAGTTAAAGCATCAATGGCGTTGGTGAGAATTTGTAGAAACACTTGATTGAGTTGACTGGCGTAACAGTTGACCAGGGGTAGTTGAGCATAGTCTTTAATTATAGCAATATTTGGGCGAGAGCCACTACCTCTGAGGCGATGTTGCAAAATCATTAAGGTATTTTCTAATCCTTCATGGATATTTACCCGCTTCATACCTTGTTCGTCGAGGCGGGAGAAGTTCCGTAAACCGAGAATAATCTGGCGAATTCGAGTGCTTCCTGTTTCCATGGAATCAAATATTTTTTCTATGTCTTCACATAAAAAGTCTAACTCTAGCTCTTGTAATTTCTCTTCTATAGCAGCACTGGGAGCGGATAAGTTTTCTTGGTAGAGGTTGAGTAGTTCTAGTAAGTCCAGGAAATATTCGCGAGCGTGAGTGATATTACCTGAGATAAAAGTAATGGGATTATTTATTTCATGGGCAATTCCGGCTATCATTTGCCCTAAAGAAGACATTTTTTCGGTTTGAATAAGTTGAGCTTGGGTCTGCTGCAATTTTTGTAGGGTTTGTTGCAAGTTTTGGGTTCTCTGCTCAACTTTAGCTTCTAAGTCTTGGTAAAGTCTGGCGTTTTCGATGGATATGGCTGCTTGGGCGGTGAGCATCTTGAGAACTTCTATGCGTTCTGGAGTGAAAGCTTCTGTCGTGAGGTTGTTTTCCAGGTAGAGGAGGCCCATGAGTTTTCCTTGATTGATAATAGGAATGCAAAGGAGACTTTTGGGTTGTTGTTTGAGCAAGTAGGGGTCGGCACTGAAGGTATTGTTTTGTTCAAAGTTGTTGTTGAGTAGCAGAGTCTTTTGAGTCCGTTTGACGGTGTTGATGATACTGCTAGGTAGGGTTTTGCTTTCAGCTACAGGAGTAGTGGATAGGTCACAAGTCTCGTTATTGAATTGAGCCACAATTTCCCAATTGTTAGAGTTGTTTAATAATAAAACTCCTTTGTTAGCTCCGGCATTCTCAATTAGGAGTTGCATGAATTTGCACAGCAAGGTATCTAGTTCGATTTCTTCGGAGATAGCTCTGGAGGCTTTGATGGCAGATGCATAGTCTAAGAAAACAGTTGTGGTAGTGACTATATCTGAGACTTGAGTGGAGGTGAAACTGTTGTGGAAATTATGAGGTTCTCTTTTTTCTAAGATGGGGCTGAGGAGTTGGGGATATTTTTCTTCTAGTTGGTTAATCTTGGCTTTGGCTTCCCACCGAGCGTAGCAGTAGTAAGCTTCTTGCATATAGCCTGCAGCTACCTTCTCTTTTCCCCAGTCTAGGTAGAATTTAGCTGCCAGTTCGTTAGCGACGGCTTCTTCTTGCAGATATTCGTTTTCTTTGGCTCCTGTTATGGCACGGTCATAAAGCTCTATTGCTTGAAATCGTTCTCCTAAAATTCGGTGACGTTCTGCTGCTACTAAATCTACCTTATGTTGACCATTCATTGGAGCATGATTTGCCCAATATTGCATTTTACTCTGATTAGTTTCAACTTTTTCCAGTATACTTTTCTGCACAGATGTTTCTGCATCACCATAATGAGCTAACTGAGTCAACGAATCATATAAATTCCATAAATACTCCGCCAAACAAGCAGCTACCCCATCTAAATAAGACTCTGCTAGTGCAGCATTTTCAACTGCTTGGGGAATCCGATCGAATAGATAGCAAAGAATCAACTTATTGAGATAAACAAAATGGAGCCCCGGCCGATTGTTGGCAGCTATTTTCAACGGGACAGACTCAGTTTCATTATAGGCTGTTCCTATTAGTTCCCATGGAGTTTCTGACTCTCCCAATAAATTGAGAACAGCTTGTTCAAAAGGTTGATGCAAAGTCAAGGTATTTCCTTGTTTCATGGTAGCAAGAGCATGACTTGCACTTGCCATTTCCAGTTTCATAGCAGAGAGGTTATGACCCATTAAATAAAGGTATTGAGATCGGTATGCGATTGAGACTCCCCCAAATTGGAAATTCCCAGTGTCAAGTCCAGCTTGGTAAGCGTTGAGTAATATGGGAATAGCTTCCTTAAGGTGAGTTGAAAGGTGTTTTATGCAAGCCCCTGTAGCAAAAGTACCAACACCATCGCCAGTTTGGGGGTTTAAATCCAATTGGCAAGCAAGTTTTCCATACTCAGTCGCTGATGTAAAGTCCTGTAATCCCAAAATACAAACCATGCCATAGGAGGAATAAATCTGTGCAGAATATAATGTATTCCCATATTTGATAGATAACTGCATGAGCTTACAAACTACCCAAGGGAAAAGACTGGGTTGAGCTTGATAACATGCAGATAGTAAATTTGTTAGAATGTTTACTTTGGCTAACTGCTTTCTATCCTTCATCATCGGTAAGTCTGCTAAAGTAGCAATAGCTTTACCTTCCATCAATTGGCAAATTGCTGCCAGTTCCACCTGCAAATCCTCGGGCTTTGGTGATTCGGAGACCTCAATCCCTAATAACGCTAAGAAATCTATACCTATTTTGAGAGCTGATAACTGTTGGGCTTGAGCCATCTTGGCGTGAATTTTAATTTCATGGACTTTCACCAGATCCAACAAATTTTGCCCACGTTCGATAACTTGAGCGAATATGGTTTCCATCAATTCAAAATCACCAGTTAGATAAGCTACTTCTGCATAATTTTCATGTAATTTCAAAGTTAATACATAATTCCTTTGCCAACTTTCTACATCCAGTAAAGACAACGCCGTTTGAAAATATTGCAATGCTGCTCCATAAGCTGCCGAACCTTTGGCTTTTTCTCCTGACTTTAAATTAAGTTGAATCAAATAGTCTTGTTCTGCGGGATCAGCGATTAATTCTATCGCCTGGTTCCAGTGATTGACAATCGTAAAAATATTGCTATCCTGTTCTTCTGGAGAAAGGTTTTGTGACAGTAACCTGCCAATCTGTAAATGGGTAGCTTGTTTTTGCCCTGACTGAATCAGAGCATAAGCTGCTTGTTGCACTCGGTCATGCAAGAAACGATAATTTACTGATATATTTTCTACACTGTTCCCCTGCTGTGACTCTCCTTGGAAAAATTTATAGGTGTCAGTTTGGGGAATCACAAACCCTTCTTGCAACGCTCGCCATAAATTTCCTGCTACTTCATCTTGAGTCTGCTCACACACCACTGCTAATGTACTCAAGTCAAATTGGTTCCCTATACAAGCTGCTAGTTTCATTACATTCTGATTAGCTTCTGGTAGTTTCTGCAACCTCCCTACCATAAACTCTACCACATCATCTGTTAGTGCTAACTGTCGCACCTCTGACATATCGCACTGCCAGTAACCTGCTTCCATATTAAATTGAATACACCCGTCTTCATGCAACCCTTTCAAGAATTGGGTCCCAAAAAACGGATTCCCCTTTGTTTTCTGATACACTAACTCGGATAATGGTGCTGCTAGTTCTGTTGTACATATTAATGTTTCCGCTACTAAACGAGTAATATCTTTCTCACTCAAAGGTGCTAAAGTTAGAGTCTCAATCTGAGCACCCTGTTTATTAATTTGATCCAAACTCAACATTAACGGATGAGCTGGAAAAACCTCGTTATCCCTATATGCTCCTAACACCAGTAAATAACCTACTTCCGACTCTTCCATCAACAACTTCAGCAAGTCTAATGATGCTGAATCTGCCCATTGTAGGTCATCTAGGAAAATTACTAAAGGATGCTCTTTTGTGGTAAATACCCGCAGGAATTTACTAAATAATAAATTAAAACGATTTTGAGCTGCACTGCCAGATAAATCTGTCACTGCTGGTTGAGTACCAATAATTCTTTCTACTTCTGGTACTACATCTATAATAACTTGCCCGTTTTCTCCTACCGCATCCAAAATTTTGCTTTTCCATGCAGCTAGTTCGGTATCGGACTCTCCTAACAATTGTCCTATCAAGTCTCGGAAGGCGATGACAAATGCAGAGAAGGGTATATTGCGATTGAACTGGTCAAACTTGCCTTTAATGAAGTACCCTCTTTGCTTAACTATGGGTTTATGCACTTCATTGACTACGGCAGTTTTTCCAATTCCCGAAAACCCGGCGACTAGCATCATTAGAGTTGCACCTTGAGTGACAAGAGCAAATCCATCCAAGAGTCTTTGTACTTCAGTTTCGCGTCCGTAGAGCTTTTCTGGTATGAGGAAGCGATCGCAAAAGTCTCTGCTACCTAGCTCAAATTGCGTAATCTTTCCTGTAGTTTCTAACTGTTGTAAACATTGCTCTAGATCGTGCTTGAGACCCAAAGCACTCTGATAACGGTCTTCGGCGTTTTTAGCCATTAACTTCAAGACTAGATCGACCAAGGGAGTAGGGAGTTGAGAATCAGGATTCGGGGGTGTTTTGGCAATATGACAATGGACTAATTCCATTGGGTCACTACTTTCAAAGGGTAACTTTCCTGTGAGAAGTTCAAAGAATGTCACACCTAGAGAATAGAAATCTGTACGATAGTCAATCCCTCGGTTCATCCTTCCTGTTTGTTCTGGGGAAATGTAAGCTAGAGTTCCTTCCAGAACATTGGGACTAATCAGTTGTTGTTGTTCTTTGGGTAGTAGAGTAGAGATGCTAAAGTCGATGAGCTGGACTTCCTTGGTTTCTGGGTCGATGAGAATATTGCTGGGTTTAATGTCTTTGTGGATGATGCGCTGTATGCTCAGATAGTGGAGAACTTCTGCTAGTTGGATAGCAATGTGGAGGAAATTTGTGAGACTAGGCTCTGATTTTGGCCAATAGTCGGAAAGAGCGTAAGCTCCTGAGTCTGGCATGATTAGAGCATAGCCATTGCCATAGCGTTCCAGGGCTAGAGGTTTAACAATGGCTGGATGTTCCAGATTACGGGTGATAATGTGCTGGTTACGGAATTGGACTAACTCATTGAAACTAGGGTGAAGGTTGCGTAAGACTTTGATAATTACTGGTTTGTTGTCCCAGTTCCGTTGGCCACGATAGACCAGAGTGCGTGTTCCTTGGTATAAGTTTTCACTTAGGTAATAGTTGGGAAGGTTAAGCATATATACTTATAATGTTCGGATTGGATTTGGGTAAATTTCAAGTTTTTGGTGAGATTTGATTTCTGAATGACTAGGTTAAATCGGAATATCTATAATAAATTTAGTACCTTTTCCCAGTTGGGAAATACATAGCAATTGGCCTCCATGTTGCTCGGTGACTATTTGGTAACTAATAGACAACCCCAGTCCTGTTCCTTGACCAACTGGTTTGGTAGTGAAGAAGGGGTCAAAAATACGTTGCTCAACAGTCTCACTCATTCCTGGCCCATTGTCCCCAATGCAAATCCTGATACTATCCTGGTTCTGCATTTGAGTAGCGATCCTAATTTCCGGACAATCTTGCCCTTTGGAAGTAGTTAAAGCATCAATAGCGTTGGTGAGAATTTGTAGAAACACTTGATTGAGTTGACTGGCGTAACAGTTAATCAGGGGTAGTTGACCATAGTTTTTAACTATAGCAATATCTGGGCGAGAGCCACTACCTCTGAGGCGATGTTGCAAAATCATTAAGGTATTTTCTAATCCTTCATGGATATCTACCCGCTTCATACCTTGTTCGTCGAGACGGGAGAAGTTGCGCAAACCCAGAACAATCTCGCGAATCCGACTGCTTCCTGTTTGCATGGATAAAAATATTTTTTCTATGTCGTTACATAAAAATTCTAGCTCTATTTCTTCTAATTTATCTTCTATAGCAGCACTGGGACTAGAGGAGTTTTCCTGGTAGAGGTCGAGCAATTCTAGTAAGTCCTGAACATATTGGCGAGCGTGAGTGATATTACCTGAGATAAAGCTAATGGGATTATTGATTTCATGGGCAATTCCGGCCACCATTTGCCCTAAAGAAGACATTTTTTCGGTTTGAATAAGTTGAGTTTGGGTCTGCTGCAATTTTTGTAGGGTTTGTTGCAGGTGTTGAGTTCTCTGCTCAACTTTAGCTTCTAACTCCTGGTAAAGTCTGGCGTTTTCAATGGAGATGGCTGCTTGGGCGGTCAGCAGGTTGAGAATTTCTATGTGTTCTGCAGTGAAAGCTTCTGTAGTGATATGGTTTTCCAGGTAGAGGATGCCCATCAATTTTCCTTGATTGAGAATGGGAGTGCACAGGAGACTTTTGGGTTGTTGTTTGATCAAATATGGGTCAGTGGTGAAGTTGTTGTCTTGTTCAAAGTTGTTAATAATTAAGGTCTGTTGCGTCCGTTTAATGGTGTTAATAATGCTATGGGGTAAAGTTTCACTTTTATCTAGAGAAATACTGCATAGGTGAGAAGTTTCGTCATTGCATTGAGTGACAATTTCCCAATGTTCAGAGTATTTTAATAATAAAACTCCTTTGTTAGCTCCTGCATTCTCGATGAGGATCTGCATTAATTTAGAGACTAGGACATTCAATTCAATTTCTCCCGAAATAGCCTGGGAAGCTTTGATAGTAGAAGCTAGATCGAAGACAGAGGTAGTGCTGGTAAGAGTGCCCATAGATTGGGAGAAAGTAAAGAAATCGCTTTGAGTAGAAAGAGACTGAGGAGATTTTTGGAGGATGGGGGTGAGGAGTTGGGGATAAGTTTGTTCAAGTTGGTCAGTTTTGGCTTTAGCTCCCCATTGAGCATAGCAATTGTAAGCTGATTGCATATATCCCACAGCCAATTTTTCCTTGCCCCAGTCTAGGTAAAATTTGCCTGCTAGTTCGTTTGCCAAAGCTTCTTCTTGGATGTATTCGTTGGCTTGAGCTTCTGTTATAGCATCATCGTATAGCTCAATTGCTTCTAATTTTTTACCGATACACCGACATCGTTCTGCCTCAACTAAAAGATACTTATGTAGAAAGTTTTCTGAACAGCTATCTGACCAAATTTTGAGCTGCTGCTGATTTGATTCTATTTGCTGCCAAGCATTGCTCTGTTCTTGTTCCGACATACCAGAATACAAGTTGAGTAAAATCAGAGAACCATAATAATAGTAACAACTAGAGGTTGTAAAGCCTCCGACATAATTAACAATCTGTTTTGCTTTTGTTAGGTAATTTAAACCAACCTCAAAGTTTTCTGTTAAACAGGAAAGGTGCATTCTCACAATGTAATAGAGACAAACTGAAAACCATATTTGGGATGTTTCTATACGAGCGATCGTTTTTTCAGTTTCAATCATTGCGTCATTTTCTCGATCTAGGCAGAGTTTAGTGACAAAAACTTTGGCAGCGGCAAGTGCTACTTGCAAAAGCTCGTTCTGGAATTTATCCGCCACCAACTTATATTTTTCTATATCTGGGGCAACTGCTGCTAAATTTTCTCCTTGGAATAATCGATTGAAAATATTGCTTAATAAGTTATAAGCAGCAAATTGAATTTCTCCAGAATCCAATCCTGCTAGAAAGCTTTCATAATTTACATTTGCTGCCCCTTTTATTGGTCTTGCCCAAGGCTGAATCCAAGCTCCCAGCAATAATCCAGCTTGACACCTCTGAGATTTACTATTGAGTTTGTAACTTAGTTGCATAGCTAAATCTGCCAACTCATAACCCCTTTGATATTGCCCTTGGAATACTAAAAGTAATCCATAGTTGACATAAGCTTTGATTGACTCAGGAATATTTCCATGTTTAATTGATAGGCAAGCTGCTCTTAAAGAGATAAAACTGTAAAGTTCAATGCTGGAGCTAATATATGTTGGTGGATCTAGAGAAATTAGCAATTTAATCATTGCTTGCATAGATTGTTCAACTGTTGTCGGTAAATCTAATAGTGATGAGATAGAGTGTTCTGTCAAACTTTGGTTAATAGAGGCAAACTCTGACTCAACTTGCTTAGTCAGATTATTGCTATCAATCTCAATCCCCAGATTTTTTAATCCCTTCAGACCTGCCTGAATTCCTTTTTCATATTTACCTTGTAAACTAAATTTAGTGACTTGAATGCCATAGAAATCTGCTAGCTCTATAGGAGAAGTCACCTGTTGCAAAGCAATTGCAATTGTCATCTCCAATTTCTCGTAGTTAGAATTACTTAACTGAGCTTCTGCTAAGTGACGATGCAGATTTAAACTCAACTTATATTGATTAACCCAAGCATCTTTTTCTAGCAAGTTAATACCTGTTTCTAGATACTCAATCGCAGCTTGATACGCTGTAGCAGATGTCGCTTTTTCTCCAGCAGCTAAGTTCAGTTGTGCTAGTTGCTCTTGCTCCCTTTTTTCATCGATCATAGACTTGCCAAAATTCAGGTGGTTGACAATATCAAAAAGTCTCTCATCTTGTTCTGTTTCAGAAAGCTTCCTCAGCAGTAATTGACCAATATGGTAATGGGTAGCTGGTTTTTGATGAAGAGAAATTAATGAGTAGGCAGCTTGTTGCACCCGGTCGTGCAAAAACCGATAATTAACTGAAATATTTTCAATATCTTCTTCTTGCTCTCCCTGAAAAAATTTATAGGTTTGAGTTTCGGGAATCACAAAACCTTCTGGTAATGCTCCCCATAAATCTGTTGCCACTTCCTCTTGAGGTTTTTCACACACTACCGTCAACATTGCCAAGTCAAAACGGTTACCAAGACAAGCTGCTAACTTCAGCACATTTTGAGTTGCATTCGGTAGTTTCCGTAAACGCCCTACCATAAATTCCACCACATCATCTGTGAGAGATAACTGCCTTATCTGGGTGAAATCGCATTCCCAATATCCCTTGTCGCTATTGAATGTTATTAAGTTTTCCTGATGCAAACCTTTCAGAAATTGAGTAGTGAAAAATGGATTTCCTCTAGTTTTTTGATAAACTAATTCCGACAATGGTCTAGCAATTTTTGTTGAACAAAGTAATGTATCGGCAACTAAACTTGTAATATCTTTTTTGTCTAAAGGGGTCAAAGTAATAGTATTAATATTTGCATCTTGTTTTTGAATTTCATCAATAGTAAGCATCAATGGATGAGCTGGAAAAACTTCGTTATCTCGATAAGCACCTAATATTAATAAATAACCTGTTTCTGATTCATTTATTAAAATTTTCAGTAAGTTCAATGATGCTGAATCTGCCCACTGTAAATCATCCAAAAATATTACTAAAGGATGGTTTTTGCTGGTAAAAACGCTAACAAATTTACTAAATAATAGATTAAAGCGATTTTGCACTGCACTACCTGATAGTTCAGGAGCTGGTGGTTGTTTACCAATAATATGTTCTAATTCGGGAATTACATCTATTAAAACTTGACCATTTTCTCCTAAAACTGCCATAATTTTAGTCTTCCAATCAGCTAAATTTTGATCGGATTCTCCTAATAATTGAGCGATTAAATCTTGGAAAGCTGAGACAAAGGCACTGAAAGGTATATTGCGATTAAATTGGTCATATTTTCCTTTGATAAAATATCCCCTTTGTCGAACTATGGGTTTATGAACTTCATTAACAACAGCAGTTTTGCCAATACCAGAAAATCCTGCTACCAGAATCATTTCTGCTCTTCCTCCCCCCTTACCAAGGGAGGTTTGAGGGGGATTACTAACTCTATCAAAAGCATCTAGTAAAGTTCGTACTTCGATTTCCCTTCCATAGAGTTTTTCTGGTATAAGGAAGCGATCGCTGTTATCTCTTTCTCCCAACTTAAATGATGTAATTTTCCCTGTAGTTTCTAACTGTTGTAGACATTGGTCTAGATCGTGCTTCAACTCTAAAGCACTCTGATAGCGCTCTTCAGCATTCTTACTCATCAACTTGATGACTATTTCTTGCAAAACTTCAGGAATTTGGATATTAACTGGAAACTCAACTGTTTGGGCAATATGGCAATATACCAATTTCATAGGATCTGTGGTGGTAAAGGGTAATTCTCCGGTTAGAAGTTCAAAGAATGTTACACCCAGAGAGTAAAAGTCGGTGCGATAGTCAATACCTCGGTTCATCCGTCCAGTTTGTTCGGGGGAGATGTAGGCAAGGGTTCCTTCTAAGATATTGGGGTTAATTAGTTGTTGTTGTTCAGTAGGTAGTAAACTCGAAATGCTAAAGTCAATGAGTTGGACTTGCTTCGTTTCTGGGTGGATGAGAATGTTAGTGGGTTTGATGTCTTTGTGAATAATGCGTTTTTGGATGAGATAGTGGAGAGCTTCTGCTAGTTGTATAGCAATGTGGAGAAAGTTGCTGAGACTTTGATCTGAGTTAGGCCAATAGTCGGAAAGAGCGATCGCCCCTTTATCTGGCATAATTAGAATATAGCCCTTGTCGTAACGTTTTAGGGCTAGAGGTTGAACAATGGCTGGATGTTCCAGGCACCGGGTAATAATGTATTGGTTGCGGAATTGGACTAATTCATTGAAACTGGGGTCAGGGTTGCGTAGAACTTTAATGATGACGGGTTGCCTAGGGGAAGGTCGGATAGATCGATAGACTAGAGTGCGTGTTCCAGTATATATTTGCTTTGTTTCTTCATAACCAGGTAAGTTAAGCATCATCATCTCCAGGAAAATTTAGACAAAATAGTTAATATTACAGGAGTTATAGCAAATCTCAAAAAGTTTGCTATATATCCTGAAAAAAGCTGTTAGATAGTAGGTGTTAGGTGTTAGTGAGTTTATGAAAAATACCAAAGTAGTAGTTTTCACCGAAAAATTGGGTCTGAAGCCTCGCCCTTGTATAGCAGTCGAAGCAAAAGGCGCGGACGCATCAAAAGCCTAAAACCCAGACAAAGCGAGATTTTTCCTTCTGCCTCCCCCCTTTCAAAGCTATGCTTTATAAACATCTTTCTTAACATAAAACTTAGACATTAGAAAAAGGTTATGTTTATTACCATTCAATGGATATGATAGGAGAGTAAACCTATTTAATTAGAGGCTAAACTCCCCCCACTTCCCCATCTCCCTATCATAAAAGCATTTTAGGAGTTCCTTTTACAAAGAGTGCGAATTACTGTCACAGATGAAATTGGTAATCAGATTGGGAAACCGATGTGGCTAATTGTGATTGGTTCACCTATATGAAGAGTTAAGCCTCATTGATTGCTATGAATCTGATCGACAAGGTTATGACATGGAACAACTAGCTCCTATTTTGGGTAAACAAAGATTGTTAATGACAGCTTATTCAATTCCAGATGTTAAACACGAAGAAAATTGGTTCAAATTAACACTTATTGCTTATGTTAATTTATGGGTTGCAAGGAATAATCGTGTTTTTTTACCCCATCATTGGGAACAGTATTTGAAGAATAACAAATCAGTTAAAATTACTCCCAGTTTAGTTCAAAGAGACTTTTATAGAATAATTTCGACTTTGGGTACAATGACTACATCTCCCAAACGTCGAGGTTATTCTACCGGACGGATTAAAGGATATAAAATAACACCACGAACTCGTCATCAAGTGATCACAAAAGGGAATAAAAATTCTCGAAAATAACTAAAAGTTGGCATCCCTGTCGGCGACAGCTCTCCATTGTTTCTATTTTTCAGTGATTAAATTCACTAGAGATAGAGGGATATTGCCAGATGTAGTTAGCGTAATATTTACGCTAACTACATCTGAATTTTGTCCAAAGTCCAATAATTAACTGATTCCTGCAAATATCAGTAAATAATCGCATTATTTGGGGATTTTTCTAGGGCTAAACGGCTGTAGAATCCGAAAATCTCTGCTTATTGCTTTTTGAAACAGCCCTGCCATCCAAGGGGAGGCTTTTAACCTAAACTGTTTAATTATTTAATTATTAATTATCCGGTAACCCCCCCAGGAGGGGAACTAAAGGGGTGGGTGTAGGACCATGCGAAGCGTCAACCCACCGAGGAACCAACGTTCGGTAGGAATATCTTTGCCTAATAGCCAGAGAGGATGTCAAGAAACAGCATTAATGAATAATCACTCAGCCAAAACTATAACCTTGAAATATATAATAGAGTTGTTGGGAAATAAAAATTGAACAATGCTCAAAAGGTTACTCTATAAGGTTTTCAGGATTTTAGGACTGAAAAAAGGCTATAAACTTTGATTGATAAGGGTTTTAGCCATTTTTTTAGCTTAATTCCCAACAACTCTAATGTTTAGAACTTGACATACTCTGGACGTTGCGCTTATCCGACAATGCCGGATTCTTCAGCCTGGAGACACCAGGCTGCTGTTTTAAAAATGCGTAAGTCCTGGTACTATTGTAGTATATTTTTACCATACATTTCGGAAGTTAGAGAGGAGAGCTATGATATTTTTGAAGTATGACAGCAATAACATCTTCAATTAGAGTACAGTATATTTTCCACTGTGGCATGATAGGAATCCACCCCTTTATCAGCTAAACAATTACATAAACCCTTGTTATGTAAAGTTTGTAGACATTGACAGCTAAAAAAACTTGAAATAATTATCTTGTCTTGGTTTTGGAAATTTTTTCAATCTATAATTAGCCGCAACTCTCAGGAGTCATGTAAAAATAAGTTCTACAAATTTTATCTGGAATGAATTGTGAAATCTAGCTTCCATCAAAAAAACTGTAATGGTTATTTTTACATAACTCCTGATGTTTAAAACCTGAAATCGATCAACCAAAGCGCCAAAATTCCTAAAACACCAATTCCGAGCACAATAGTCACAATATAAGATTGACCTTGACCAGAGACCCCATATTTCAAACCTTGCCCACTAAAAATCGTTGCCAAGCCAACCAAATTAACAGCTCCATCAACAATATAACGGTCAATCCAAGCATTTAATTTCGAGAGTTGAGTAACTGCAAACACCACCGTTACATTATAGAGGCGATCGATATAGAAATCATAAGCAAACAAATCTTGAGCAAAACGCAAAGGAGCTTGTATTGGTCGAGACCAAGTTCTACCTAACTCCATAGTGCTACCCAGAATAACACCAAATAAACCAGATGTTACTAACAAAATAACAACAGCTAAATTCAGATAACCCCAGTCAGGTAAAAGTGATAACTGTTCCATAATTATCGGAGTTAACAGAGTGACAATAATTAACGATACCATCGGCACAGCCATAGGCCAGGGAACTTCCGGTGCCCGTTTAGTCTTAGGTTGAGGTTCACCCAAAAATATCAAACGAAACACACGAGTTAGGTTTAAAGCAGTTAGGAAGTTAACAAATAATAAAACAGGTACTACCCAAGGATCGATAATCCAAAAAACATCTAAACCTTCTCGCAACGCCCAAAAACCACCCAAAGGCAATAATCCAACTAACCCCAAAGTTCCTACTAAAAAAGAAGTTGTAGTTGCAGGCATTCGAGACCATAATCCACCCATTTCTGTGAGGTCTTGACTATTAGTAGTCAATATTACACCACCAGCACTCATGAATAATAGTGCTTTAGCAATACAATGTGCCAAGAGTAATAGCAAGCCAAATGTAGTCCATTGTGTTCCAACAGCAATGAAAACTAATCCCAGGTAAGCACTGGTAGAATGAGATAAAGCACGCTTAAGATCGATTTGAGCCAGAGCAACCAAAGAAGCTCCAACAGCTGTTAAAGTTCCGATCGCCACCAACACAGCCAGAGCAATAGGAGAAATAATTAAAATTGGTTGGATTTGAATCAATACATAAGCTCCGATCGCTACCACCACAGTATTCCGCAAAATAGAAGCAGGGTTTGGACCTTCCATCGCTTCATCCAACCATAAATGCAGGGGAAATTGAGCGCATTTACCTATAGGCCCAGCAATTAAGGCCAACCCTAACAAATTAGCTGTAACTGGAGATAGTTCTACTCTTTCAGCCCATTGATAGAGGTCACTAAAATTCATACTCCCAGCTAAAGCTGAGATGGCAACTACTCCCATTAAAAGTAAAACATCTCCTACCCGCTTTGTTAAAAACGCATCTCTAGCTGCTGTGACTACAAGAGGTTGAGCATACCAGAAACCTACTAATAAATAGGTAGAAAGGGTTAACATTTCTAGCAAAGCATAGGAAATGAACAAAGAATCGCTAATTGTTAAGCCAGTCATGGCAGCTTCAAAAAATCCCATTAATCCAAAAAACCTAGCTAATGCCCAATCCTTTTCTAGATATCCCAAAGCGTAAACTTGGGCTAATAAACTTAGAGCAGTTACCACATCCATTGCCCCAATAGTTACTGATGAGATATTGAAGGCAAAAGATAGGTTGAGGTCTCCAGTCTCTAGCCAGTTGAATATTATTTCTCGTGGCTCTTGATTCCAGATAGCTTGATAGATAATAGAGCCATGAATTAGGGCCAATAATGTCATCAATAGATTAAAATAAGCGGCTGGCCGTGGCCCAGTACGTTTAATTATCCCTATTGACCATGGCAGAGTTAAAATTGCTCCAACCAAGCTATAAAAAGGTATGTACCAAAAGTTTTGAATGAGAAACTCGAACATTGTATTTCTTGACCTTGAGTATTAAGAATAAAGGTAGTTCTGCATGGTAATGGTGAGAATATATATTTTTTAATTTCTCCGACACTCCCCATCTCCCATCTCCCCATCTCCCCACACTCCTGGTGCTTCCTTTACCATTACTATGCACCACCACCAGAATAAATATATACACACGATTAATATAGATTCAACTTAGTTATAAGTATATATACTTGTTTTTTATACTGATAGGGTATTGAGCCAAAAGTAATTAAAAAAAATTTAGGATTGATACCTGGGAGCTGAGGATCGCTGAATTCACCATTAACTATAAGGACTTTAATGGTAAGGAATTTATTTTTCTAAATCTCTTCAATTATGAATTATGATGATAGTTGCTATTGTCAACGATGCCATGTTTCTCTATGCTAAAAGTATAGCATTTGATAGATTTTGATTGTAAAAATGGGAATTCCCTGCAAAGCTATCTAGAGACAATACTGGCCTCAATGCTTAAGTTAACTTCTGTCAATAGGAGATAAAAGAATGCCAATTGCTGTGGGAATGATTGAAACTAGAGGGTTTCCAGCAGTAGTAGAAGCTGCTGATGCGATGGTTAAAGCAGCTAGAGTTACCCTAGTGGGTTATGAAAAAATAGGTAGCGCTCGTGTAACAGTCATTGTCCGAGGAGATGTCTCGGAAGTACAAGCTTCTGTTGCGGCAGGAATAGAGTCAGCTAAAAGAGTTGATGGTGGTGAGGTAGTATCAACTCATATCATTGCTCGTCCCCACGAAAACTTAGAGTATGTCTTACCAATTCGATATACCGAAGAAGTCGATCAGTTCCGAACTTATTAATTTGAGTTGCTGGAATTTGTCCTAAATATTTGGTCTAGATAATTGACTTAGTTAACAACTTACGTCATAAAGCGTTATTATGCGATAGTTGTTCAGAGTGATTAAGTAGTAAAATTTGTCAAGCCAAGAGAAGTTGTAGATAGGTTTTATCCATCATCAAAGACTTGCTCTAATTATGGTCATGTTTAAAGATATGCCGTTAAGCCTTAGAATTTATGATTGACTTGAGTATGGCATATCTATAGACCGCGTATGAGATGCAAGTATAAGAGGCTTGAACGTCAATGCCTATGGATGAGTAACCGCCGACGCCTCAGGGTCAGCAGGAAGTAAACATCAGATTGTCACGCTTATGTGACGCTTTGTATCAGTTTTATAGAGCAGCTGATTGATTTTCCCAAATTTTAGGCTCATGCTTTGATTGCCTAGTAGAAACAAACAAGTTTACCCTAAAGTTTTAGGGCAATCATTACAGAGATTGCCCACTCTGGGGAAAACTTCAGGATGAATTTGGGTAGATGAAACTAGAGGGACTGAAAAATTATCAGAAAAGTAGGCAGAAAGCTAGATTTAGTTCTAAGCAGACTTTATATGGGTATTTTGACTTGTCTCCACAGAATATTTCTGTAGTCATCCAAGAGGAGAGTAGGCAAAGTGGATTTATCCTGTTGGGTAGTATCGGCTTAGAATATCCTTGAACTTAATTCAATTCGGGAATTAGTCAATAAAAGTCAAGATATAGACTAGAAACTAAAATAATCTGTAAAATAATATCATGGAGTAAAGATAATGTCAATTGCCGTTGGGATGGTAGAAACCCTAGGCTTTCCAGCAGTTGTAGAAGCAGCAGATGCAATGGTGAAAGCTGCACGAGTCACCCTTGTTGGCTATGAAAAAATTGGTAGTGGTCGTGTAACCGTAATTATTCGTGGAGATGTATCAGAAGTACAAGCTTCAGTAGCAGCAGGGGTTGATAACGTTCGGCGGGTAAATGGAGGCCAAGTTATGTCAACTCACATCATTGCTCGTCCCCATGAAAACCTAGAGTATGTTCTGCCTATTCGTTATACTGAAGAGGTAGAGCAGTTCCGTGACAGTACCACTGCAGTCCGTTCAGTTAACAGACCATAGAAGTAAATAGATTTCAGATGGTAGATTTGAGATTGAACTTGAGCTGAAGTCAGAAGTCAGAAGTTATATTCTGACTGTGACTACATTGGAGAGGCGGGAGAATGTCTTAACCACCCTGAGAACTGCTATATATATTGGTGGAATGTTACTAATTGTGAGGTTTTATATCAGTTTTATCAAGCAGGATGAACTCACAAACATTACTATTGGTAAGCTTAAAAACCTTGTTCAGGTAAAAATCTAAAATCTGAAATCATGTAATTCAAACAGATCATGCAAATTGCCAGAGTTCGTGGCACCGTTGTCAGCACCCAGAAAGAGCCTAACTTAAGAGGAACAAAGCTACTTCTGCTGCAATTCATAGACGAAGAAGGCCATCCACTACCAAAGTATGAAGTAGCTGCCGATAATGTCGGTGCCGGAATTGATGAATGGGTTTTGGTTAGCCGTGGTGGAGCAGCTCGTGAAGTGCCTGGCAGTGAAAAACTTCCTGTAGATGCCAGAGTAGTAGCTATTATTGACACGATAACTGTGGACAATCGCATGATCTATGGTAAAAAAGACCAATATCGTTGAACAGTCTACTACCAAACTGTTGAACTGTTGGATGTTGAACTATTAACAACAAGAAATTTACCAAATACCCAACACCCAACATTTAACTGAGAGAGGAAAAAATAGATGCCACACCGTAACGAAGCAGCTCCACCTACCCCCTGGTCAAAAGGCTTGGCGCAGCCAAAGATTGATGACACAGCTTATATTCACTCGTTTTCCAATATTATTGGAGATGTCCGCGTTGGAGCTAATGTATTAGTAGCCCCTGGCACATCAATTCGTGCTGATGAAGGTACTCCCTTCTCTATTGGATCGGGCACTAATATCCAAGATGGAGTAGTTGTCCACGGTTTAGAACAAGGACGAGTCATCGGAGATGACCAACAAAAGTATTCTGTGTGGATAGGTAACAATGTTTCTATCACTCATAAAGCTCTAGTTCACGGTCCTTGCTACATTGGTGATGACTGTTTTATCGGCTTTCGTTCTACAGTTTTTAACGCCCGCATTGGTGAAGGGTGTATTGTCATGCTCCACGCTCTGATCCAAGATGTAGAAATTGCTCCTGGTAAGTATGTGCCTTCAGGAGCAATTATTACGAATCAACAGCAAGCAGATCGTTTGCCAGATGTACTACCCGATGATATGGAGTTTGCCCATCATGTGGTGGGAATTAACGAATCTTTACGACAAGGTTATCTGTGTGCGAACAATATGTCTTGCATTACCCCTATTAGAAATGAAATGAACATTAATTACACAAATGGTAACGGTTACAGCTCTTCAGGAGGAACTGGTAAATTGACCCCAGAAGTAATTGCTCATGTAAAGCAGCTAGTATCCCAAGGATATTATGTTGGTACAGAACACGCTGACACTCGTCACTTCAAAACAGGTTCTTGGAAGACTTGTTCTCCAATTGAAAGCACTAACTCTTCAGAAGTGGTAGCAGCTCTAGAAGGTTGTATAGCAGAACACGATGCAGAATATGTGCGGATGTTTGGTATAGATCCTAAAGCTAAACGCCGCATATCTCCAATTATGATTCAACGTCCTGATGGTAAAAAAGTTGCTCAAAAATCAACTACTGGTGGCTACAGTGTTCCTGCTGCTGCTAGGGTTCAAACTACTACTGCTTCCAATACTACAGGCTTAACTCCAGAAGTAGTAAACCAAGTTAATTCTTTGATGTCTCAAGGATGCAAGATTGGTACAGAGTATGCTAATGAACGTCGGTTTAAAACTAGCTCCTGGATGAGTGGTCCGACAATGCAAGGTTGGGCCAATATAGAACAATTTTTAGCAGAACACAGTGGTGAATATGTCCGTTTAATTGGTGTTGACCCTAATGCTAGACGTCGTGTTGCAGAAGTATTAATTCAAAAACCAGGCGATCGCTCAATTCAACAATCTGTATCTACTGCTCCAAGTTATCAAGCTCCTGTATCTAACCAAAATGGTGCAGTTCAAACTGGTTTAAGTCAGGAAGTTGTAGACCAAGTACGTTCATTATTTAATCAAGGATATCGGATTAGCTTAGAACACGCTAATGAACGTCGGTTTAAAACTAGCTCCTGGATGAGTGGTGCTCCTATCTCTGCTACTAATCCCTCTCAAGCAATAGCTGAACTAGAACAAGCTTTGGCAGAATATAGTGGGGAGTATGTACGTTTAATTGGTGTTGATACTAATGCGAAACGTCGGGTGATGGAAACTGTGATTCAACAACCAAATGGTAAAGGTCAAGGATTTGCTCCTCTTAAGGCTACTTATAATGGAGTAGGTAATAATGGTAGTTCTCACTCAGCTCCTGTTTATAGTAGTGTAACAACTTCTGCTGCAACCCAGAAGTTAAGTCAAGAGGCTGTGGAACAAATTCGTTCTTTGATTGCAGGTGGTTATAAAATTGGTACGGAATATGCTGACCAACGTCGTTTCCGCACTAGCTCTTGGAAAACTGATACTCAAATAGATGCTCGACGTGAGGCTGATGTTTTCCCAGTTCTTGAGGAAAGTTTAGCTCAACATCAGGGAGAATATGTCCGCTTGATTGGTATCGACCCTAAAGCGAAACGCCGTGTTTTAGAAATGATTATTCAGCAACCTAACGGTAAGGGTAATTGAAGTAGGTGTTAGGTGTTAGGTGGTAGGTTTTAGGTGAGTAACCTACGACTTAGCACCTTTGAGACACTGTGAAGATGGTTGGTTTTCAACCCAATTGTGTAGGTATTTAGGTGTTTAGATCGGGATTTACGCACCTGAACCCAAAAACCTGGTTTTTTCCTAGATGTCTATTGTTCAAACCAAGGATTTTTTCTAGTAACCGGGTTTCTTTGTGTAAGTCCTATAAATGTTGGGTAAAATATTGTTACCTACAAACAATAACCTACAACCTACAACCTACAACCTAATTCCCGCTTTACCTAATATTTTCGGAACTTAGCTACAATAATCAAACAACTCAACGCTGAAAAATCAAAAGTCTTGGTTGTGATACCAATTTACTTGAAATAAATGTGAAATAATTTCAGGAAATTACTGTATAGTAAAAGTTTTGAGCCTATAAAATCTTACTTTTAACTTTTGAGTTTTGACTTCTGTGAAACAGTATGACTTTCTTCTGGTTGATAGCACTATAATTATATAGTTATGAAAAAAATTCTCTTTCTTTGTACGGGTAATTATTATCGCAGTAGATTTAGTGAGTATTTTTTCAATAATTTAGCCTCAAAAAAAGGAGTAAAATGGCAAGCAGATTCACGGGGTTTGAATGTTAATCCAGAATCTGGTAATGTGGGTGCTATTTCATCGGAGGTTATTAAAACTTTAGAATCTTTAGGGATTCAGATTGATTCTGTATCTTTAAGGGAACCAATGCAAGTTAAACAAATAGATTTAGAAAACGCCAATCAAGTTATTGCTGTTGATCGAGTTGCTCATCGTCCTTTAATGGAATCTAAGTTTCCTCAATGGGTTGATAAAATTGAATATTGGCTAGTTAAAGATTTGCATGAAAATCCTGATGAACCTCCTCTTTTGCAACTACAAAATAATATTCATTTACTTCTGGAAGAATTAGATTAAATTAACTTTTATAGCCTGATATTTTATGCTTAAAACTATTATAAAAAGGAGTGTTTATGCAGTTGCCACCACTACAACCTATGACAAATATTGAGCCTTTTGTTAGTGGTGATGTAAAAATCGACCCAAGTGTGGCTATCGCTCCTGGTGTTATTATTCAAGCTGCTGATAAATGTCAGATTATTATTGCAGCAGGGGTTTGTATTGGTATGGGAGCTATTATTCATGCTTACCAAGGCAATATCGAAATTGAATCAGGAGTTACTATTGGTTCAGGTGTTTTATTAGTTGGTAAGAGTAAGATAGGAGCTAATGCTTGTGTTGGTGCTTTGGCAACTATTATAGAACAAGATTTGGAGCCAGATAAGGTTGTACTACCTACTTCTATTATTGGCAACTCAGGGAGAAAAATATTAGATAATAATACATTTACACCCATCAAAACTGATTTACTGGAAAATAAAAATTTATCTACAAATGCTCATATATCAGATGAAATTAATGAAAATAATTATATTTCAGATTTAGCAAATACTTTTTCATCTTCAGAGGAAACTGATACAGAAACTGAAAAGGCTAATACTCAATTACAATCAATAAATACTTCTTCATCTCTAGAGGAAACTGAAAAGGCTAATACTCAATTACAATCAGTAAGTACTTCTTCATCTTCAGAGGAAACTGATACAGAAACTGAAAAGGCTAATACTCAATTACAATCAGTAAATACTTTTTCATCTTCAGAGGAAACTGATACAGAAACTGAACAAGCTAACACTCAATCACAATCAGTAAATACTTCTTCATCTTCAGAGGAAACTCAGACAGAAACTGAACAAGCTAACACTCAATTACAAGAAGAAGCATCTCCAAATATAGATCCTCAAATTTATGGTAAGGAGTATGTCAATCAGATAATGAAGACTTTATTTCCTCATAAGAATTCTTTGAGTTCTCATCCTGATGATGAAGACTAAAATATATCGTCTTACCCAGACTTGACACTAAATTTGGAGCTACTGATACCGTTTCATGGAAGTCAGAAGTCAGAAGTGAGATTTGATTGGCTTAAAATTTTGGTTATACAGTAATTTCAGCTTATTATTTCACATTGTCAGTTGCCAACTATTTGTGACATTTTTAAAGTGAATTGGTATGAATTTTTAGCAGATAAACGGAAAATTTATGTTTGACAAGAACACATTTCTTTGGTAAGAGATAAATTGATCGTTATCAAAAAAATATAATATAATCTAAAATTAAGTAGAGTCATACCTAAAAAACTTTCTATCTTTTAGGGACAAAAAGTGATTAATAATCTCTAAAAATTAACTTTTTAATCTTAAAACTCCCACTGGTAAGAGTTTAACTGTAATTTTAGGCGAACTAAACCAGTTGATATTTTTAATTTCATATAAAAAATTCTCAAAGTAGCCCTAAAGACCATCAGCTAGAATGTTGGAGAGAGTTAGGTGGGTTAACTGCTACGCCGAAGTAAAGAGGTAGAAAATGAAAATCCAAACCCACAATAACTATAAGCTAGAGTCTATTGAATCCCCAATCAAGTTTGGAGATGCTGCTCTTGGTTTAGTAACAACTCGAAGTTTTCCGGCCATAGTTGGTACTGCTGACATGATGCTGAAGTCATCTGGCGTAATGTTGGTAGGGTATGAAAAAATTGGTAGTGGATATTGTACTGCGGTAGTTCGTGGTGGTATAGCAGATGTTCGTTTAGCAGTGGAGTCTGGAGCAGAAACAGCTGAAAAATTTGGACAACTTATTTCTAAGACTGTCATTCCTCGACCTTTACCTAATTTAGAGGTTGTATTACCTATTGGCAGTCTTTTAGTTAAAATATCTCAAGGTAGAGTTTCTGCTGAGTTTAGAAATAAGGCAGTTGGTCTGATAGAGACTAGAGGTTTTCCTGCAATGGTGGGAGCTTGCGACGCGATGCTCAAATCTGCTGACGTACAGTTAACTGCTTATGAAACTACAGGTGCAGGTTTGTGTACTGCTATTGTTCGGGGTTCAGTTTCTAATGTGGCGGTAGCTGTAGAAGCTGGAATGCACGAGGCAGAAAGAATAGGAGAGTTAAATGCTGTAATGGTAATTCCTAGACCATTAGATGATTTAGAAAGAACATTACCTGTAGCTGGTCATCTGATTGAAGAAAAACCAGAACCTCTACGTCTACCTATGGCAGTTAAAGAGAAGGAAAAAGAGCTGGTGAGATTACCAGATTTTGCTCAACTTCCTATACCGATGAAAGAAGAGGTTAAGGATAAATCATAGATTTTAGTTGGTTGTCTAGAGTCAAAAGTAAAAAGTAGTAGACTGCCAAACCTTAAATGCTGCAATAGAGGCATTGCTGAACCAAGGGATGAATCTTTGCAGAAAAGGTAAATTCCATCTTTTACCGAATTATTAATTATTAACAATTAATAATTAAATAATTCTGGTTTAAAGCCTCTCCTTTTAAGGAGAAAAAGTGGTCGAGGGATGCCGAGGTCTCCTCGACATATCCAATCGACCAAGAGAGGGGTCGTTTGCCGAGCAGTCCGTTAGGATGGGATGGATGGGTTACCTAACCATATCCAATCGACCAAGAGAAAAGAAATAATATTTCCTTAGATTCAATTCCGTAACGGTTAAAACCCGAGGTAATTATCCATTATCCATTATCCATTAATGAATTCCTCTTTATCTAAAGCTATAATTCCAGGATGCAAAGGACTCAACGCTCCTCACACTAATTAATCCCGAAATATGCAACGGCGCAATAGATGTAGGTTTGGTTTTATTCCTCAACCCAACAACAATCTTTCTCCCCTATTCCCCTCTTCCTAATGCACTATTTTAGGTGAAACAGTTCAGTAGGGTTTGTTAGACGGCTAAAATTTAGACTGTCAAAGGTATTTAACAATCTGTCGTAACGCATAATTGAATATGTGTCAGTCCAGTACAACTCAATCGGGACTTACACAGGAGTACTATATATAGAGTACAAAAACTGTAGCGATCTAGTTTCTAACACTATATACATAGTCTCTGGGTAAGTCCTATTGATATTAACAGGACTTACGCAGGGGTAATATATATAGAGTGCAAAAACTGTATCGATCTAGTTTTTAACACTATATACATAGTATCTGAGTAAGTCCTATTGATATTAAATTTTAAACAAACGCGCCACCGTTTCTACGAGTAACACCAATTACAGAAGGTCTTGGGGGTAGCAAACCATTAAAACTGCCTCCAGGATTACCTACATAACCTATATTACTAGGCCAATTACTACCACGAGGTACACTTCGCTGCTGATTGAACAAAGTTGTACCATCCAGACTTAACATCTCAATATCCCGACCTAGTAGAACTCCATCACCAATAGGTGAGCTTTCTCCAGGGTGTTGTACAGCTAATAGTAGAGTTTCATCTACACCACTACTATTTCTAATAAAGTATGGTCCAGTCATTTCACAACGAGGAGGCCCATAAGCAAAAGGTACAACTAATCCAGCATTAGGCCCAACAACAGGAATGTAGAATAACCAGTTGTTACCAAAGACCCCTACCAAGCTAGAAACATTTCCAGTCTCAGTATGGTCAATATCTCTTTGCTCTCCAGCAACACCAGTTCTGAAACCATTGTGAGTGCTAGTAGACATATCAGTCACACCCCATATATTACCCAGAGTATCAATTTCTAGGTTATCTACATTAGCAAAACCTGCACCATTGATGGCACCATCCTCTCCACTGTGTTCAAAAACAGACCAGCTAAAGGTAAGACTTGTGGCATCGCTGTTAGTTTCAATGATTCTGTATAGACCGCCAAACTGCTGAATAGCATCAATATCAGAAAAGTATTTACTCACAACAAACACTCTGGAGTCTGGATATCCATCTCCACCAGGAGCATGATCTGTAAAGGCGATAAATACACTACCATCACCAGGATGAACTTCTACATCTTCAGGACGAGAAGAAGGAGTACCACCTACTAGGTTAGAAGCTAAGAAAGCATCGGTTAAAATAGCACCTTGATTGGGATAGAAGTCTGCTAGAGTTCTGCCTTGATAATCAGATAATACAGTTTCATTAGTCAGGTCTACAATGAAGGACCCACCATCCTCAGTTGCCCCTGCAATACCAGTACGCTGAGGTAAGCGAATTCGACCATCTCTTTGAGCTTGACCAAAAGCATTTAATTCAGCTTCAGCAATTTCACTTGGTGATAGAGGATTAGTTGGTGTACCAGGAACTAAAGGTATCCACTGACCAGAAAAATCAGGATTTAATCTTGCCACATAAAGAATACCATCTTCAAATAATTGGCTATTGCTTGGGTCGGTAGGATTGGAAACAGTACCATTACTAACAAACTTATAGGTATGACCACCACGACGGTCATCTCCCATATAAGCAACTAAGGGTCTACCTGCTTCTACTCTAAAAGCAATATTTTCATGGCGGAAACGACCTAGAGCTGTATGTTTCCTGTTTTGGAAACTTGGGTCTGCTGGAGAAATTTCTACCATCCAGCCATACTTTTCACCAACTAAACCAAAAGCAAAACCTATGCCCTCTGTATCATAACCAGTTTGAGTACCATTAGGTGAGACACTTTCTGTAACACTACCTTGGAAGTTTTCTTCTGCAGTCAGAATTGTTCCCCAAGGAGTTGTACCACCAGAACAGTTGAAGGCTGTACCAATAATTTGATTACCAAGTCCATCAGAACTTAGAGGAAATACATCAGTAGCAGCAGGTCCAGTACCTATTAAAAAGTTCTGGTCTCCAGTCTGATAACTAGATGTACCCCAAGATGTAACAGTTTGATAACCATCAGAACGTCCAGAGTTAATTCCTAGTCCAGATAGGAGATGTATTCGACGATTAGCATTATCATCTACGGGAGCATACTGACCATTACTGTCTTTTGCAATTCTGACAATAGACCCACCTTGGTTATAAGCAAATTCACCCAGAGTAAAGAGGGTGGGTTGAGATAAATCTAAACCTAGTACAAGTTGGTCTGTTGATGGGAAACTAGCTAATTCATCATCACCTAGTAATGATGATATTGGATAGGAGACATACTCATGGTTAGCCCAGAGATAGCCATCATTGGGGTTACCATTAATAGGAATAAAGCTGAGGTAGTCATTGTTATAACCAAAGTATTCTTCAGAGTCAGGAAAGACGCGATCGCCCCAACCAACAATCACATACCTTTCATATTCAGGGGGTACTATTACATCATCAAAGTATTGATAGGATGGCAGTGCAACATCCTGATTTGCTGCTAGAGTATTTCCTTGCCCACCAATTCCTAAAGGTACGAAGCTAGGATTAGTTTCATAAGCTTCTAAAGGATGTGCCAATTTCAGGGGTGTAAAACTTAAACCTGTAGTTTGAGCTTGAGCTACTTCGGAGCTACTACCCAAAAAATTACCAATTTTTGGTGATAGTGCTGTAGCTGCTGCGCTACATCCGAAGAACATTAATAGTTTTCTGCGAGTAAGTCTGGACATAAAAGTTTTTCTAGTTTCTCTCTCTCTGAGAAGTTGTAGATAGAGATTTTTGGATGTATTACTAGCAGTATTTTTGACCTAAATTATGTTTATGTAATCAGTTTTTTTAATACTGCCTCCAGCAGTTTATCTAAAATAATTTATCGTTAGTTTATAATTTGTTTAAATTTAGTTAAAGCATTGTTTAAATTTGGGTTAATTTATCAATCAACCCAAGATTAGGAAGATATTTAATTGCAGATTTTTCTCAGTTATATCTAATCTGGTGATTAGATTTATCAATGTTGTAGGGATAGTTTTATGATCTAATACTATTTGAATAAAATGAAGTTAGAAATATAGCAATGGCTAAAACAAAGGAATATTAATCATCTTTTAAATAAAAAGGAAGTAATGATAATCACCGATGCCCAATGTTTAGTAAATACTTATCGCGCCGATTATAACTAGCTTTAGTTACACGATATAGCGCTACACGCAAATCAAAAGTAAAAAGTAAAAAGTTAAAATTAATCTCTGACTTAATTTCAATTTTTACCAATGTCCTAACCTAAATGCGTAGTGCTATAAATAATAGAGTTGTCGCTAAATAGATAGAAAAAATCGCTAAAATTAAGATACAGCAATAATTCCAGGCGTTTATATCCATAAATGTCTAAAATCTTTATATGACAATAGTTTGCCAGTTTTTTTGAGTTATAAAGCGACAAGTCTAATAAAATATCAAAGTAAAAGTCAGCATTCAGACATTAGATATCAATGGAATTTGAAGGAGGAATTAGTCTAGAAAAAATCAGCGATAATTATCAAGTATTGGTAAAACAACTAAAGCTAATACCAAATTCAAAAAGTAAGGCTACTCACCTTACCTCCTGACTACTGACTACTGACTACTGCAAACCTAAGTAGCTCAAGTTTATGAAATTGCTATAACTTTAGCAGTCAAACCAATGCTTATTTAATTCATTTTTATTGCTGAACACTAACTGTTAATAGCTGTTTGCGCAGCATTCCCGAGGAAATCCTTACAAGTAAAGTCCGAAATTTTAATCTTTTATTATTACTTTTTTTTACTTGTATTAGTCGTTAATCATCTATTGTTTTTGGGTCATCTTTATCAGTAGGAAACCTAGGAGAAGTAGATGAAGGGCTTTGTCTAGGAGACTTCTTTTGAGGTTGAGGAACTATGGGCTGAGAATCATATGATGGGGGAGGTGGAGCAGTAACTTGAGGGGAAGATTTTGGAACTGGAGGTTTAGTCTCTGGTATAGCTTGGGCATTACTATCATCCTCAAACTTTAACAACAATTTAGCATCAGCAAAATATCTGGTAAATTCATCAATATTTGCATTTTTTTGCCATTCAGAACGAGATACAGTAGAACGTAGAACAGGTACTATTTGACTTCTACGTTCTCCTAATATAGTAATAGTAATCTCTGTGATTTCTGGATTATTGGCAAATTCTTGATTAATTGTCTTTTGGGCTAATTTTTCTGCTTGTTCTACTAAACTTTTATAAGAGTTATTATTATTATCTTCAATCAAAAGACTGGTTTTTTTGGCAGATGCTAAGACGTCTAAGTTAGTTATAAATAGACTAGCTAATATTAAGATTGTACTCCAGAAAATACGATAATATAAACTCATTGACTAAAAATTTTTGCCAAAAATATATAAATTTATACTAAATAATAACATACAATAATTAAAATAAGATTAAGCTTTGCTTAAAGTCTGACTAACATTATATTTTTCCATTTGATTTGACAACTTTATTCTGCTGGTGCAGATTACTTTTGAAAATTGACAGTAGTTTTGGAATTAATGAGGTACAAAGTTTTCGGGAATAGGGAATAGAAATTAGTATTAAACTTTACCTCACCATCCTAAAAATTGCTGTAAATGTAGTTTCAACCCTTAAAAGTTGGGTTAAGTCTGAACTTAGTATTATCGGAGATAGTGACATTTAATTATATCGGGCTACTTATATAGCAATGCGTGTATTGGTTGTGATAATTTTTATAATAGACTTCTCCGGAAAAGAGGGAGTAGGAACTAGGGGGAAAGAATTGATTATTTATGTGCGATAATTAATTTTATTTTTTATTATCGGAAATGTCTAATAGACTTGTCGCTTTATAAGCTTAAAAATTCCCGAAAGCCTTGCCCTGTAAGGATTATAACTATTTGTAAATAAAAGTACCTAGAATTATTGCTCTGTCTAGGTTTGAGTGATTTTTTCCCTCTATTTAGCGACAACTCTAATAGTTAATTTGAACCAAAAACCTTTAAAATTATAACTCCTTAGTTATAACTTATAACTGCCAGCAAAATATTACAACTTAAATAAAATCCCTGTATCTATCTATCATTTATTCTCAGGAAAAGAGTGAGTAGGGAGTAGGAAATAGGGAGTAGAAGTAAAAAATTGATTATTTAGGATAGCTATATCTATCTATGATTTATTCTCAGGCAAAATTCATAGTTAATTTAGATAATTATAATTTAATGATGATATAGTTCAGATAAATTTAATTAACAAAGTTATTCAATAGATTTAGGGTTGAAATTATGAATTTTTTTTGTGATAAGTTATACCAATTCACTTTCAAGATGTCACAATCACAAATAGTTTGAAACTTTAAATGTCAAATAATTCCAGGAAATTAATGTAATGTCAAAGTTTTCAGTCTATCAAATTTGACGTTTTACTTTTGACTTCCGTTAAACGGTCTACAGTTTTAGTAACTATTTATTTAACTCGACTAGCGAAAAAGGCTTTAGAAGAAAGTATTAATTAATATTTTGATTTCTCAGAAAAAATTGATTTTTCTTTCTACAACATTCGCTCTGAGCTGAGAAACTATACTATCTTTAAGAGCATACGCATTTTAAATGCTTATTAGCAAGTGATAATTCATAATTCATAATTAATAAGGGTTGTATTCTTCACTAGGTACACAACAAATATGTGGTTTAAATTCATAATAGTTGAGTTGAATAAAAGTCATGTATATAGACGAAAAATCTTTTGACGCACGTTTTTTTCAGGAGCTTCATAAAATGACAAATATTTGTGTTTTTGTACTCAAGAGGGAGGGAGGGATGGATAGAAAGATATGATCGGGGAAAACTCAACACTTTTTGGAGCTTCACAGGATGAAGATATTTTTGTTCTTGCTCTTAGGAAAAATTCCTGAATATTTTGATTGCCTCTTAGTAAGGAAATTTGGTTGAACAAAAAGTCATGCGTATGGGCGAGTAGAACCTTATAAAATTTATGATATCACAATTTTGATCGGGATGCAAGGGAAAATCCTTTGACGCGCGATTTTTTTCCGGGAGCTTCATAAAATGAAAATATTTGTGTTTTTGTACTCAAGAGGGAGGGAGGGAGGGAGGGATGGATAGAAAGATATGATCGGGGAAAAGTAAGCTCTTTTTGGAGCTTCACAGGATGAAAATATTTTTGCTCTTGCTCTTAGGAAAAATTCCTGAATATTTTGATTGCCTCTTAGTAAGGAAATTTGGTTGAACAAAAAGTCATGCGTATGGGCGAGTAGAGCCTTACAAAATTTATGATATCACAATTTTGATCGGGATGCAAGGGAAAATCTTTTGCCGCACGTTTTTTTCAGGAGCTTCATAAAATGACAAATATTTGTGTTTTTGTACTGAAGAGGGAAGAGGGAGGGATGGATGGATAGAAAGATATGATCGGGGAAAAGTAAGCACTTTTTTTTCAGGAGCTTCATAAAATGACAAATATTTGTGTTTTTGTACTGAAGAGGGAAGAGGGAGGGATGGATGGATAGAAAGATATGATCGGGGAAAAGTAAGCACTTTTTGAAGCTTCACAGGATGAAAATATTTTTGCTCTTGCTCTTAGGAAAAATTCCTGAATATTTTGATTGCCTCTTAGTAAGGAAATTTGGTTGAACAAAAAGTCATGCGTATGGGCGAGTAGAGCCTTACAAAATTTATGATATCACAATTTTGATCGGGATGCAAGGGAAAATCTTTTGACGCGCGATTTTTTTTCAGGAGCTTCATAAAATGACAAATATTTGTCATTTTCCACTAGGGAGGTTATGGATGGAAAGATTTAGCGATCGGGAAAATCTGATTTCAATTTTTTTCCTGTATTGTTTCTATTCGACTCCCGACTTGTAACTCAAAAATTTAATCCCTGGTCATTTCAGTTATCAGTTATCAGTTATCAGTACCTCCGACTAAAGCCTCTGGCTTGAAATACGTATGGTGAATATTTTTTTCATCCCCTTAAAAGGGGAGGCTTTAGACCTGTTGGTTTTGGCAAAGATACAAAATGTCTTCTATATGACTCCAAAGTAAGCAGATTTAATATTAGGTGTAGGTCATTCAGTAATAGATTTTCCTAACACCTAACACCTTAAACTTCTAACCTTCTAACTTCTTACTAATTAATTGATTTGTCATCTTTGGATCGGCACGACCTTGAGTTTTCTTCATCACTTGCCCAACAAAAAAACCTTTGAGTTTTGTTTTACCGCCACGATATTTTGCTAACTCTTCTGGATGTGCTGCTAAAACTTCATCAATAATTGCTTCTATAGCTTTAGTATCTGAAATTTGAATCAAACCTTTTTTCTCTACTAATTCTTTAGGCGAACCACCTTTTGATAATAATTCTGGCAGAATATCCTTAGCAATTTTACCGCTGATAGTACCATCTTCAATAATTGTCACTAGCTCAGCCAAATTATCAGGTTTCAAAGCAATATCATTAATACTAACTTTTTCATTTTTCAAAAAAGCAGTAATATCTCCCATTACCCAGTTAGCTGCTTGTTTAGAACTTCCACCCGCTGTAACTGTTGCCTCAAAATATTTTGCCACATTATAGTCATCAGTCAGGACACGAGTATCATAAGCAGATAAACCTAACTCACTTTCATAACGGTGACGTTTGTGTGCGGGTAACTCTGGTAACTCAGCTTTCCAAGCATCTAACTGTTGACTTGATACCTCAATAGGTGGGAGGTCTGGTTCCGGAAAATAACGATAGTCACTAGAACCCTCTTTAACCCTCATACTAATAGTACGTTGAGAACCCTCTTCCCAGAGTCTAGTTTCTTGAATAATTTTTTCTCCTGCTTCAATAGCTTCAGTTTGCCTTTCAATTTCATACTCGATCGCCCGTTGTATGGCACTGAAGGAGTTCATATTTTTGATTTCTACTTTTGTGCCAAATTCTTTTTGGCCCACAGGTCGCACAGAAACATTAACATCACACCGCAGGGAACCTTCCTGCATATTCCCATCACTAACTCCAAGGTATCGGACAATTCGCCTTAGTTCTTGAGCATATTCAGCAGCTTCTATTCCAGAACGTATATCCGGTTCTGAGACAATTTCAACTAATGGTACACCAGCACGGTTGTAATCCACCATTGAATAAGTTGAACCAGCTAGGCGATCGCTACCTCCGTGGACTAATTTACCCGCATCTTCCTCCATGTGCAGTCTGGTAATACCAATTTTTTTACGAGTTGCACTACCATTCTCATCTACTATCTCTATTTCTAACCAACCATCTTCGGCAATAGGTAAGTCATACTGAGAGATTTGATAATTTTTCGGTAAGTCTGGGTAGAAATATTGTTTCCGGTCAAATTTACTGTAGGGTGCAATATGACAATTTAGGGCTAATCCTGCTTTGACGGCATATTCTAGAACTTTTTTATTAAGTACGGGCAATACTCCTGGCATTCCCATACATATAGGGTCAATGTTGGTATTGGGAGTGCCACCAAATTCTGTGGAGGAATTGGAGAAAATTTTGGTTTGGGTACTAAGCTGACAATGGGTTTCTAGACCAATAATCGCTTCATACTCTGTTTTAACTTTTACAGTTGTGGTCATTTCAGTTATCAGTTATGGCGCTACGCGCTAGGGAATAGGGAACAGGGAATAGGGAACAGTAGACTATCAAAGGGTTTCAATATTTAGAAATGTCCGCGCCCTTTGCTTCAACTGCTATATCAGTACGTCTAGCTGAAGCCGAGGCTTGAGACCCTATTTATTGGCCATAGATTTACAATATCGAAAAAATCTTACGGTTGATATTATGATCTTATAACGAAAATTATAAGCTAGTTCCTCTTTATCCCCTGTTTTTAAACTTCTCCCTATTTTTTATATTAAGACTGGGTTAGGACTTGGGCAGAGACCATGTATGTAGTGTCAAAAACTAGATCGCTACAGTTTTTGCACTCTATATATAGTACCGCTGCCTAAGTCCTGTGGGTATTTAGGTGTTTAATACTAATGAATCCTGGAACTCAGTCATAGATTACTTTTGACTTTTGAGTTTTAATTTGCGCGTAGCACTATAGTTGCTTTAATCGGATACTGGGATTTTGATATTTATAGTAATTGGGAAAAATAAAGTTCATCAAAGAAAGAGAAATACTAATATTGAGAGACTTAACTTGATGCCACCAACCGATAGGGATGAAAATCATCTCTCCAGGTTCAAGAATTACCTCAATAATTTTGACCTTTTTAAACAAAGGATATTTATAGTAATCTGGATTTTCTAAGTCCACTTGACTAAAAACAGTTTGATAATTGTAGAGAAATGGCGTTTGGTCGGGAGAAATAATTCGCCAAAGTTTTCGTCCATAGACTTGAGCGCCTATTAAATTAGTTTGGTCATGGTGTACTGGTGTGATTGTACCACCTGGACCAAACCATAATTTGATTTGACCTTTGGTATTTGAGCTATCTAAAAAATCAGGATAAACATTTATATCATCCAGGAGATTCTTAATTTTATCTCGTTGAAAATTACGATTACTAGCAACCATATAGTAATTATTAGTATCACCGCCATTGACAACCATATCGACATATTCGCTTAACTTTAATTCTCTTTTGTGTCGAGCTTTATTAATTTCATATTGTTTATCTGAGTTACGATTATTTTGAATCTCTACATCAGCATCGCCATAATTAGTTTTAAAGTATTCTGGAGTCCACAAAGACATAGCTTGCCATTCGGTCATCATATCTGTAATTACAACCGGAGTATTTGTGGCATAGTATTTTGCTAAAAATTCTTCTTTGGAAATATGACTTCTGCGTTCTATATAGCTAGAGTTGGGAGATAGTTGAGAAATTTGATGGCGGACTTCTAACATAGATTCGAGTTTTCTTAATAACTGCGCCATGCTATTGCTTGCTTTAAAATATGGATTAGTAGTTAAATGATTTAATTCTGCTATAGCAAGTTGCTCATCTATTCCTCTTTTAACCATTTCCTGAATAATTGAAGTATCAGGGTAGTTGCACAATTTACTTTCAGCCATCCATTGTTTCCAATCATCAGAAATTTCAGATTGATTTTGTTTATTTAATAATTTATGGTCAGACTGGAATGAGTTTTTGCTACTTCGTTGATTCTCAATTTCCAGAATTCTAGCAGCAATTTTTGCTCGCTCTTGCTCAGAAATATTTTGGTTATTCAAAACCATTTCCAGGGTTTCAACAGACTTATCAACCAGATGTTGTAGCTTTTCTTTGGGTAAGATTTCCATTCCTAAATTTTTGGCTAATTTTTGCTGTATTATTATGTTCAAAATTACTATTAATAATAGGACTTACGGAGAAACCGGGTTTATGATAAAATTTCGTGATTTGAACAACAATAATTATGGCAATAAACCCGGTTTCTTGTTTAGGTGCGTAAGTCCTGAATAATTAATAATTACCCCTCCTGAAAACCAATAGGATATTGAAAAATACTCTCTACTTCCCCATCTCCCCATCCCCCTATCTTAGCGCCGAATCCAACCATTAAAGGTAAAGCGACTATGTTCAAATGCTTTGGTCGGACAACTAACGGGTAAGATTTCATGTAGGTAACGACTTGGGAAAAAGATAATACTATTATTGCGAGGTTTAATCACTTTAAAATCATTGTGTTTGGAAAGATTATTTCCCTCTACCTTAGTTTCATAAATTACTAATTCTCCTCCAGAGAATGATTTTGGTTCTTGATAAAAGTAATAAACATAGGTCATTTCCCTCGTGGCAGTCATTTCTGTATTTGCATCACTATGAATTGTGTAGAAACAACCATCGTTGTGTGCTGTTAGTTGAATAACAATATTAGATGTGGAGAAATTTGGGTGGTTTAGCTTTTCCAAAACTGAGGGTAGAGTCTTTAAAACTTTACTTTGTATTGATTTAGCAAGTTCAGGATAAAATTTATGATGAAGAACTAAAGATTGTCGAAATTTCTTTACTCGATTCGTGTTTTTATTATGAACTGAAGAGTCGGTAAAATTATTTTTATTCTTGATAGCAACTGTGAGTGCTATTTCTATTTCTTGAAAATCCAGGAAATTATCAATTTGTAAACAGTTTACAGGTAAAATTTGGGATTGATTTTGATTTGAGTTTGACTGAGAATAGTTAGGGATAAATGTCGGTATTTTGGGGGTGGCAGATACAACAATATTGCTATTAGCTGAAGTTATTGGATTTTGAGTAGTTGCTTGAACAGACTTAGCTATCTCTAATATTCGCAAAGCAATTTCTGCTCTTTCTGTTAATGGAATGTTTGAGTTATCAAGAATCGTCTCTAGCAAATCAATAGACTTAGTTGTTAGGTGTTGTAGTTTATCCAGAGGCATATTATTGGTTATTAAAGCTGTTCTTTAGACATGATATTCTAAATATACTGATAAAAATGTGTTTTTTGTGGGTTGCCGTCATTCTTTTGACGGTTGATATGTTGAAAATGTTAGATTGATTATTTACAGAATAAACTCGACTTCTATAATGATTATTTCTCAGGTTGCTTAAAACAATAATGTCTATGAATCATAACTTTTTCTACTTCAGGGGTTTGATAGTTAGGTAAGGTTTTTTCTAACATAACAAAAATTGGGGTTAAAAGCTTTTATACTAGACTTTTAACCCTGACTAAGAGAATTTTTTTCAATTTCATATCACATCATTTGAATATCCACTTCCTTGTCTAAATAACAGGAAATTTCAGGTTTAAAAACAATGCTGACAATTTCAGAACTTGCTGAGTGTATAATTGTTTTATCTTTGATGTGTATAAAAAAACTATTATTATAGATGCTATTAAATACCTGATTAAATATTATTAACATTACAGTAAGAGCGAATTTCAAAGGTAAATTCTTATTAGTTAGATTTACGACGGCGAGAAGTTACTAAACCACCTAAGAATAAAGCTAAACCTAAAACTGTACTTGGTTCAGGAATGGATGTTGAACCGCATGTAAAACAATAATATTTGCATCTTTAAACAAAAATCATTGTATATTCCTCGCTTATAGTCCATTTTTTATCGCTTTTTCATACAATATTAAAGAAGTAGAGTTAATTTTTTTTCTATATAATCCGGTTTGAAAATCACCCACTTCTCTAATATATAGAGATATTTATTGATAGATGAAAAGCAGATTTTATTAGTTTTTATTTGACGGTTAAATAAGTCGGATTTATTGTTTTTGCATCCTTTGAATAAGTCTGGTTTATTTGTTGAAAACACCAGATTAATGATATTAACTGGATCTACCCAACTTCTATAGATATAGAAGTCTTAAGTGTATCTCCAGAAAACAGTGAGTAGAGAGTAGAGAGCAGGGAGTAGGGAGTAGGGAGTAGGGGGAAATAATTTATGACTTAGTGTCGATAATGACCATGATTTTTTATGATTGGAGATGTCTATTTGGTATCAATTCCCAGGATATTTATTTTTGAGGAGCGCTCTGGGGTCTCGGGGAATTAGGCAAGTTGAAAAATACTCCCACACTCCCCACACTTCCCAAACTTCCCACACTCCCCAAACTCCCGCTCATAAATCCCAAATGGGTTCTGTTTTGAGGAGCGGTCTAGGGTCTCGGGGAATTGGGCAAGTTGAAAAATACTCCCAAACTCCCCAAACTCCCCAAACACCCGCTCATAAATCCTAAATGGGTTCTGTTTTGAGGAGCGCTCTGGGGTCTCGGGGAATTAGGCAAGTTGAAAAATACTCCCAAACTTCCCACACTTTCCACACTCCCCAAACTTCCCACACTTCCCAAATTCCCCAGACTCCCGCTCATAAATCTCAAATGGGTTCTGTTTTGAGGAGTGCTCTGGGGTCTCGGGGAATTAGGCAAGTTGAAAAATACTCCCAAACTTCCCACACTTTCCACACTCCCCAAACTTCCCACACTTCCCAAATTCCCCAGACTCCCGCTCATAAATCTCAAATGGGTTCTGTTTTGAGGAGTGCTCTGGGGTCTCGGGGAATTAGGTATGTCAAATCAGATGTCCCTTTGAATAAAAAGAGCTTTTCCTAGAAGACAAAAACCTGTACAATACTAGACATACCTGTACATAATGTCTAGGATGCACTATAGACCAAGTGAATTTGCTGATCTAGCAGGAGTCAGTGTCAAAACATTACATCGATGGGACTCCTCTGGAAAACTGAAGCCATTAAGAACTGTAGGTGGTCATCGATACTACACAGATGAACAGAAACTACAACCTAATAAATGGTATTTAAACTATTCATTCTGACTCCTATAAATAGTCTAACTATTGGTAGTAAACATCGATCGCGCTTGGTATCAACCCTACTTCTATATTCACACCAACTCCAGAATTCTGGTCGATCTGCTGAAAACCTCAGACCCAATAAACCCGGTTAATATTTTCAAGTCTAAGCAAAATCAAGTAGAATTAAGAATGTAAGCTTTTTAGCTTATACTAATTTTGTCAATTCACTAGGAAAAAAGATGGCCGAATTAACCAAAGAAGAAATGCGTGAGAGACTAGGAAATATTGATAAAATTCGCGATATAATTTTTGGCTCTAAGCTCAGAGAATACGAAAATCGTTTTGATAAGCTAGAATCAGAACTATCTCTAGTTAAACAAGAAATTCATAATCAAATAGAACAAGTCAAAAATGCTTTTTCTACAGAACTACAAGCTACGGTTGATTCTATGGATCAAAAAATTAGAAGTATAAATTTAACTCTCCAAAATAATCAAGAAGATCTTGGTGAAACTAAGCAACAAATTGAACGGGTAAATCGAAAAATTACTACTACTAAAGAAGCTTTAGATGAAATTATTGATAATCAAACAACTTCTCTCCAAGATAAATTATCAAAAACAAGGGAGAAACTAGAGAACGATGTCAGTAACCTGAAAACTCAAATATTTGAGGAACTTGAGAAGCAGTTTTCCTTACTTCAAGATGGCAAAGTTTCACGGAATGATTTAGCAGAAATTATGTTTGAGGTTGGCATGAGAATGAAAAAAACTGAGTTAATGACTGAACTTAAAGAAGCAGCAGATAAAAATATAGGAACAGAGATTTTAGTATCAGATAACAATTTAATAAACTAGAAATAGATGGCTTACTTGAACAGAAAACCTGCTAAAAATCAGAAATATATAGACAATAATCAATCTGTTGAAATCAATGTAGAAGAAGTTGAACAGCTAAAATGTTTGTTCGATTTATTAGCTGACCTAAACTTAATTGATGTTCCTGAAGATTTGACAGATAAGTCTATTGAGTCTAAACAGCATATAAGTTTTCTGGAAAAGGAAGCTATTCAAATTGAAAATCAGGATGACTCTATCAATCATTCTCTTCAAAAAGAGTCTTCTCAAAATCACGATAATATTATAGATGTAGAAAATATATATACTAATAATCAAACAAAAATATTAACTAGAGAAGAATTATTACTTTTACCAGAAAATAAACTAGAAAAAACATCGGAATTTTCAAATAATTATCAACAATATAATGCAGAACTAGAAGCATTTGAAGCTTTACAGAATCTATTATTTGGCTCAAAAGTAGCTCGATTAATTCGGAGGCTAAATAATAACTTAGGAAACAAAAGTTTCGATTATCATCAAAATGGATTAAATAATCTATTCGATCCTTTATTATTAGAAAATTTATTCACTCATTTAGGTCAAACAGAAGGAGAAATTATAGAAAAAATTACCCCAGTAATTGACCAAGCTATACAAAAAAGATTTAGACAAGATCGAGAAGCAATAAGTTCTGCACTAGCTCCGATATTATCTCCGGCAATAGCAATACAAATAAATCAAGAACCTCAACTAATAGCTGAGGCATTAGCACCAATTATTGATATTATTCTGACTAAGAAAATAGAACAAGACCAACAGTCAATTATTGAAGTTTTAGCACCTTTATTGCCAGCAGTAATTTCCTATACAATACAGAATTATCCTCAAGAAATTGCTAAGGCATTAGCACCAGAAATGGGAGCTGCAATTAGAGAACAAATTAGGATAGATAGGCGACAAATTTCTCAAGCATTAGCACCAGAAATGGGTACAGTAATTAAAGACCAAATTTCCCTAGAGCAAAATTCCATCGTAGATGCTCTATATCCTGTTATTGGCAGTACCATTTCTAAATACATGACCGAAGCAATTCGAGAAATTAATGACAAAATTTCAGATACATTTAGTTTCAAGGGAATAAGACGAAAAATTCAAGCAATTTTTCAAGGAGTTTCTGAGGGAGAACTTATGCTCTCAGAAATAATGGTTTTTACTGTTCAAGCAGTATTTTTAATTCACAAAGAATCAGGTTTAGTAATTGCTGAAGCTCAACAGTCTGGGCGAGAAAAATTAGAATCAGAAATGGTGGCGGGAATGTTAACAGCCATCCGGAGTTTTGTGAATGATTGTATTGTTCAGTCTGGAGATATTTCAGAATTGAATGAGATTGAATATGGAGATTCAAAAATAATCTTAGAAGTGGCTGGACATTGTTATTTAGCAGTAGTAATTAAGGGAGAACCTAACAAGTCATTTATTAAAGAATTACGACAAACACTCAGCAACATTGTGATAGATTACGGTAGAGATATTAAGAATTTTGCCGGAGACCCAGATACGATTCCTAACTCAATTAAATTACTACTAAAAGCATTAATAGACATAGATGTACAAGAAAATCAGAAACTCTCTGTTTCTCAACCACCTACTGCCCTATTAATAATTTTTGGATTAATTGTAAGTTTAATTCTCATTCCTTGGGGAATCTATCAGTATTACAGTAGAGTTTATCGAAATGTTGAAGTAAGAACTACTCAAGGTTGGGCGAATATTCCAGAGTTAGCCTTTTATAGTTTAAATGCAGAAGTAAAAAGAGGTTCTTTAACTCTAACTGGGCGACTGCCAAATCAAAATTTACGCAATCAAGCAGTAGAAATAGCTCAAAAACAGGCTGACCTTTATAATCTAGAACTAGATAATCAAATAGTAGCGATAGAAATACCACCCGACCCCTCGGAAGTAAGCGGTGAAGTAGAGCGAATGACAAAAGCATTAAATCAAATGGAAGGCGTGTCCATCACCAGTAACTATACAGAAGATAAAGTGACTGTGAAAGGAACAGTGATGGATATGGCAGATACTCAGAAAATAATTAGAAAAATTGAGCAAGTCCCCGGAGTCCAATCTGTCATTACCACAATTAAACTAAGTCCACTAAAACTGAAAACTCGTATCTATTTCGATCTAGGTTCAGCTAAACTTGAGCCTACTTATGCAGAGACAATGGCCGAAATTAAAGAATTTCTCAGTCAATACCCTCAAAAACATCTTAGGATAATAGGTCATACAGATCGTACTGGCAATCCAGAGAGCAACCAAAAATTGGCCATACAAAGAGCCAATATAGTCAGAGATGCTTTGGTCAAACAAGGAGTGGAGGCCAGACGATTACAAGTAACTGGACAAACAAACTCTCCTCAAGATGTAGAGTACAATCAGCCACTATTATTGAGTAGGTGTGTAACATTTGATTTGTTTGAAGCAACTGCAGAAGACAACTGACTATAATTATGATATCGAAAAAAATTTGTCTTGTTGGTGATTTTGGTGTGGGAAAAACTAGCCTAATTCGTCGATTTGTTGATCGGCAGTTTAGTGACCAATATCTTTCTACAGTAGGGGTAAAAATTTCTAGTAAAATAGTAAGTTTAGCCACAACAGAAGCAGAAAAAAATAATTCCTTGAAGCTATTAATTTGGGATTTAGAGGGTCATACTAAGTTTAAGGCGATCGCTCCTAGTTATTTACAAGGGGCAAGTGGAGCAATAGTTGTAGCAGATGTCACTCGTCAAGAAACTATAGATAATCTTACTGAAAGATTAGAATTATTTTTCTCAATAAATCCTCAAAGTATAGCTATATTGGGATTGAATAAATCTGACTTAGTTGATGCAGAAATAATTAATCAACTATTATCGCAATTCAATCATCAGGAAGATGAAAGAGTCATAGCAACATATAATACATCTGCTAAAACTGGTGAAAATGTAGATGATATTTTTGATAAGTTATCTTATAGGATGATGGAAAAAACAGTTTGAAGCAGGAATCAGTAGTTAGGAGGTAGAAAAAAAATTACAGCAGTTTTGGAGTTATGAGGTACAAAATTTTAGGACTTGGCAACAGCTCATCTGGCAACAGACAACAGAGAATGAATAAACTGTACCTCACCATCCTCAAAATTTATGTAATTAGTTGCAGATTTAGTTCTGCATAAAGACTACAAATCTGATTATTTTGTGGTGTTATTATATGATTTATAAAAATTAATACTTGATTTTAAAACTACTTTATAATTAAGTATTTATTCCCTAGTCGTAATACCTAATACCAATTACCAGAAACTTTGCTATACTTAGATTTGATATTTATAAATATTATTTGTTGGAGTAAATATTCGCTATTTGGTAACTTTTGTGATAAATAAAAGTTATTTTTTCCAGCTTCTAAGTAGAGCAAGACTTTAGATAATTGGTATGAGACTTTTTTTTCAGAATATGTAGCAAATATGAATCAGATTTGGTATTAAATCTACTTATTAAAATAATTGGGTCGCCCAACCTCGTCTTTGAAGGCGAAATGTTTTTGGAGGGTTGATCAAAATCTTCGTGACAAAAAACAACTTCTAACTTATGACTTCGTCGATCATCCCCTCCTAAGTAGAGCGTGGTAAATTTTGTGCGTTATCTATCAAATTGTCAATTAGTTCAAAAGTTAGTTATATCATTATTTTGATGCATTTTGTAGCTAAATATGCAACGTCTTTTTTTACCTTACTCTACTTATACTAATTCACTTTAAAGATATTACAAATAGTTTCCAACTTTAGATGTCAAATAATTGCCTCAAACTCTTGTCTTGTCAAAGTTTTTAGCCTATCCAATCTAACTTCAGAATTCAGAATTCCGTGAAACGGTATACTTATACCAATTGACTTTAAAGATATCACAAATAGTTTCCAACTTTAAATGTCAAATAATTGCCTCAAACTCTTGTATTGTCAAAGTTTTTAGCCTATCCAATCTAACTTCAGAATTCAGAATTCAGAATTCCGTAAAACAGTATACTTATACTAATTCACTTTAAAGATATCACAAATAGTTTCCAACTTTAGATGAAATAATTTCCTAAAATTACTGTAGCATCAAAGTTTTGAGCCTATAAAATTTTAATGCATGACTTTTGACTTTTAATATCAAATCCGGTAGCATTGGTGTAATTAGATAAAGAGTCAGGAGTCAGAAGTCAGAAGTCAGAAGGCGCGGAGGCGGGGAGGAAAGAGAATTTAGAAAAATTTGGCAATGGCGCTCAGATGGAACACTTTTTTATACCGAATTAAGCGAATTTGATCTAACTTGCGTGAAACGGTATTATACCATGCATGAAAAAAGAATGTTACGAATAATCAGGGCAATAAAAAGACTTTACAGTAGATTTTCCTTTGACCAATAAGATAAGTTATGAAATCAGAAATGGTATCAAAGCTATTCATTCTGACTCAGTCCGACCAAAAATCCCCTAGCTATTTGTAGCAAACATTTATCAAGCTTGGTATTACTAGAGAATTCTATGCAAAATTTAGAAGTCAGACTTCTAAATTATTCCTCAATAAATAAAATTTTTTAGCTTGAACTACCCATGATTAACCAGTTAAAAAAACTATTGTTATCTCGTCAAACAGAGTATTTGATGATTAATTCACAGTTAAAAATTTTAGAGGTATCAAATGGGTTAAAAAAGTTTGCTGAATTTCCCAAATTAGCAATTCCTGGTGAAGATATTCAGAGTAGTTTTCCAGAATTAATAGGAACCGAAAAAATACTAGAGGAAGTAATTAATGGAAAGAGAGAAATTTTTGAATATGAAGGAGTTGCGAGGTCTCCAGAAAATAAATCTCCTCTGTATATAAATCTATCTATAATTGCAGATTTAAATCCAAATTTATCAGAAAAAAACTTAATAGTATTAGTTGAAGATGTCACAGAAAACATGGTAATGCAGCAGAAGTTAATTCAAAGTGCCAATGAATCTCATCTTTTATTAAGTGCTTTGACTGCTTCTCAGGATTATATTAATAAAATTATTACCTATATGGCAGATGTTTTATTGGTAACAACAAGTTCTGGAGTAATTAAAACTGTGAATCATGCAGCAGAAATTTTATTTGACTATCAGAAAGAAGAGTTGCTAGGCAAAGAAATTTCCATGATCATTCCTCAAGAAAAATTACTACATAAAGCGCGACAAAAACATCTGTTATTACAAGGGCAAGTATCTCAAGATGTAGAATTAATTTGTCAGAACAAAAGTGGAGAAAAAATTATTGTTGAATTTTCTTGTTCAGTAATTCAGACAGACGTGGAAGGAGTAGAAAATTTTGTTTATATAGGTAGAGATATTACAGAGCGGAAAAAAGAGGAAGAAGAAATACGTCAAGCTTTGGAACAAGAACGAGATTTGAGAGAAGTAAGGGGTCGTTTTTTCTCAATGGTTACTCACGAATTTGGTAATCCCTTAAATACAGTTTTATTATCTAGTCAATTGCTTCGAGCTTACGAATCTGAAATTACTGAAGCAGAAAAAAATCAATATTTACTCTACATTGAAGAATCTATACAAGAAATGCTTGAACTGCTAGAAGATGTCAGATTTATTGGTAAAGCAGATGCGGGAAAACTCAAATATAAACCAGCACCTATTGATTTGATTAAAGTCGCCTCTCATATTGTCAACTCTATCAAAGTTACTGCTAGTAGTAAACATATTATTAACTTCACAATTAACAAAAAAAATTCCCAAAAATCTAAATCTAAATCTGACAAGAATGAGGTCCAATTTTTCTGGATGGATGAGAAACTAATTCGGCATATCTTAAATAATTTATTATCCAATGCTATTAAGTATTCACCGACAGGAGGTCAGGTAGATTTCCAGTTGACTTTGGATGAGCAAAAAGCTATTTTTTCCATCAAAGATGAGGGGATAGGTATTCCAGTTGAGAACCAAAAAAAATTATTTGAATCTTTCTACAGAGCAAGTAATGTAGGCAAAATAGCAGGAACAGGATTAGGATTATCTATTGTTAAACAGTGCGTAGAGTTGCATAGTGGAAAAATAGATTTTTTGAGTGAAGTTGGTAAAGGAACTACTTTTATAGTGGAAATTCCATTAGAAAGAGTATATTCAAATTAGGGAAAAGGCAATCAAGAATGGGAAATAGGAAATTAATCATTTTATACGGTTTCTCAAATTGCTGAAGTGAACAAGTATTTGATTTTAGAGAATAGGGAATAAGGAAGAGAAAAAACTACTGTACTTCATTAATTATGATAACCACTATAGCATTTATCAAATTGCTGAGATACACAAATTTTCGATTTTAGGCAACAGCGAATAGGGAATAAGGAATAGAAAAAAATACTGTACCTCATTAATATGAGAACTGCTATATATAAATTTTTTGTACAAGAAAAAATATCAGTAGTTTTCAAGATAAAAACTATCTACTTATTATGAATTTGGCAAAAAATGTTCATTTCATTAATGGATAATGGATAATAGATAATTACCTCTGGTTAAAACTGTAAGGGAATTGAATGTTTTCGGCTGTCGCCGACATGAAATGCGGAGCAACTTGAATTGCGGAGCTTCCCGTAGGGTGGGATGGCGAAGAAACTTCGCCATATCCAATCAACCAAGAGAAGAAAAAAATTCATTTTAGGCAATCCTTTTATTACAGAAGAGGTAATAATTAATTATTAATTATTAATTGTTGAACATGTTTATAATTTTGCCATAGAAGGTAACTAGCTGATAATAATCATGCTAAATCAGGTCGATAGAGTATTATGAGTTTATGGAGGAGGATATGGTTTAACCTGATTTAGAATAAAATATTTTTAGTCACTAGATTTGGTATTATTGCTTTTAGAGTAGATTGGGGAAATCCTTAACTAATAATGTAGTAATATTTAAAGTCTGATAACTGACAACTAATAACTGAAATGACACCCCCTGATTAATTTTTACTACTGAATCCTGACAAAAAATGTGGTATTTTTTCTATAAAGTAAAGTTAAAAAGGAGTAATTTATGGCTTTAACAGAGTCTACAATGTTGACATTGGCAACTCTAGCGCCAAATTTTCAGTTACCAGATGTGGTTTCCGGCGAGATAATTTCCCTATCAACATTTGAGGGAAAAAAAGCATTGTTAGTAATGTTTATTTGTCGTCATTGCCCATTTGTGAAACACGTTCAATTAGAACTTGCTCAAATTGGCAAAGATTACATTTCAAAAGATGTAGGAATTGTCGCTATTAGTTCCAATAATATTGAAGCTCACCCTGATGATTCTCCAGATAAACTAAAAGAAATGGCATTAGAATTAGGATTTAATTTTCCCTATTGTTTCGATGCAACTCAGGAGGTCGCAAAATCTTATACTGCTGCTTGTACTCCTGATTTTTTCTTATTTGATGCCGACTTTAAATTAGCATATAGAGGACAATTAGATGATAGTCGGCCTAGTAATGAAAAACCAGTAACCGGAAGTGATTTACGAGCAGCTTTAGATACAGTCTTAGCAGGAAAAAATATAGGGGAAGAACAAAAGCCTAGTATCGGTTGTAATATTAAATGGAAACCAGGAAATGAGCCTTCTTATTTTGGTTAGAAGTAATTTTAAAGATGGTTAAAATGCTGATGCTTACCTAATATTGTCATTGCCAGGAGATAACATAAAAACTTAATCGTAAGCATTGAACTGCTAGGCATCAGCAATTAGCTAATTTCATCTAGAGCAGGAGTTATATTATGTCCGGTTAAATAGTTATAAATAAAAAGGTAGGAGTCAGAATTCTGAATTTAGAATTCACGGTAGAAGGAGATATAAAAATCAGGTATGGATTAAATAAAGGGCAAAAGGTAAGTGCTGATTTAGGTTATATTCTACTACCTGATAATGTTCGTCAGAAAGTTGCAGCAATGGCAGATAAAATTAGTCCTAACTATAATATCAAGCTTCAGTAGATTTCAACAATTAATAATTACCCCTTATTATAAAGAAGAGGATTGACCAAAAGGATTTTTTTTCTTTTTTATCCATAAATGGAGAGGCTTTATACCTTAATTTTTCGGTAAGACTAGAAAAGCAAAGGTTAGTTTGAGACGTGAAGGTTTTGATCAGATGGGGAGAGAGTTGGAACTTATTTAGCGTAAAGTTTCTATAGTCATTAGATTCAATATAACTTGAGAAAAAATCTGAAATTTTTTATTCAGAGATTGTATTTATTTAGTAGGAACAATGATTTAAGCTTGTAGTAGTATCCTACAAGCTTAAATTAGATTGAGATTAACTAAATAGAAAAACATTCACCCAAATTTATTAGAATTTTATTATGTCAAAAAAAGATTCCGACTACTCTCGCCTTTTTGATGCAGGTTGCCTTGTAGAACAGCTAATTTTTACGATGATTTTAGGAGGAAGTTACTGGTGGTTTATCGAGAGAAAGAATATTGATTTATCTCAAGTCATATCTAATACTTCTGTGGTTTCTTGGTTCCATGAAAAGTTTCCTAACCTACCTATTCCTTTTTTAAACTCTCAAGAAAAATCAACTGAATTAAGTTCAACAAAACCATCTCCAGCAGAACTAACTAAAAATCAACCAGACTCCTCTAAAACAAAAACACCATTACCAACTCCTTATTCAGAAAAAAAGGATGAAGAATTAACCCCAAGTCAACAACAAGGGATGGAAGTTCATGCTTACTTCGAGAAAGGCATTAAAATCGATGAAAATAGTCCGATATTGGACTTAACAATTAGGAAAAAATGGATAGTTCCTGGAGTGGATAAAACCTACGATAAAATTGAGCATTATGTCTTAGATGTAGAAATGGAAGAAGTAGCTAATTTCTTTACCAACATTTTAGTTGAATTTGTCAAAAAATATCCAAATATAGATGCAGTTCAATGGGATGATTATCTGGGATATCATGCAGAATTACTAGGAAAAGTAGACCGAACAGTTAACCTAACAAATTTTACCTAGCGAATGATACAAGAAATGAAAAAAGCGAATAATTCAGTTAGTTTTGATATATGTCATCACAACCCTTATTGGGCAAAAAAATATTTTGCGGCAGACTGGGAAAAATAGTCAGTAGATAGAGTATTTATTCAAGTTTATAATGATGAAAATTTTCAGGAAGAATTAAATTATGTGAAAAAATATGATGGTATTGCAATTAGCGATAAACAATTACATCGTCTCCAGGAATTAGTTAATGATTCTAATATTAATAGTGTGTTAGTTTTTCCGGTTCTTGAAAACCAGAATCAGCAGCTTCCCGCGTAAAATCAGCTTTATAGTTTCTGCTTTATATAGCAATTCTTCTAGCTAAGAAGTCTGGTTTATTTGCTGAAAATGTCAGATTGATGATATTTACCAATTAATATCAAATCCGGTTTACACACTCCGGTTTATTAAAAGGGTAAGGCAGAAGGCAGAAGGCAGGAGGCAGAAGGGTTATATCAAATCCGGTTGAATAGTTATTATATGCTTGGGGGAGATGGGGAGATAGGGAGATGGGGAAATTGAAGGATTGAAGTAATTATAGAATTATCAACATATATTATATAACCGGATTCTATATTAGAAGTATTTGGACTAACTAGATTTTTATCACCTTTTTATAACCGGATTTGGTATAATAATTAGGGTTTGCTGAAAAACTATGCATGGGTTCGGGTAGGAGTCAGGAGTCAGGAGTCAGAATAAATGGGAATTTAGAGGAGGTAGGAGCAAGAATTGTCCCTTAATTTTTCTGCCATAGTGAGCCTTTAATATTCAATTTTTGAACCTGAGAGACCTAAAAGCTTGCACTTTTTTAGACCTAAAAAGGCTAAAATATTTATCTGTAAAGAGTTTGATATTTAATCAGCAAGCCCTAATTAAAAATTGACAATTGATAATTACTTAATTTCAGTTTGAAAGCCTCTTCTTTTAAGAAGAAAAAGTCAAAATTTTCTTCCCTTGTCTCAATCCAATCCGTTTTAGGAAGAGGTAATTATCAATTATCAAGTCTTGAAGATAGTGCATCAGGAAAGTGTGGGAATGATAAGATGAATATTTTCCCTAAATAGTGGAAACGATCGTCGAATGTCCTCTGTCTGGTAATCACGAGCTAGTAAAACAACGAGGAATTATGTTATTTGGGTTGCCATAGTAATCAAGAATCTCGTGAGTCCGCAGCACCATCGACTCCATTAAAATTCCCATGTTCTTCTTCACCGCCAATTGTTCTTCCGGTGACACATAGGACACCTCTGCGAGCAGAACCTCTGTGATTTGTTCGTGTGCCCCCTCATCATTGATGGAAGCATGCAGTAGGATGGGTTGATAGAATTCAGAAGGTAGCTCCTCCGCTTGACAATGCTCTTTAAACAACTGGTGGAACTTCTTGTCGTCTTCTTCAAATAGCATCAGTGCCGCTTTGAAACTCAGAGGATGCCGCGAAGCAAAAACTCCTAGGGTAGCGCAGAGTGCAAAAGTCATGGGGAGCGGCTGCATCTGTTTGAGTTGCTCCCCCTCAATTCCCACGCCCTTTAAAGAATTCTCAATCAAACGGTCGTGGTGCAACTCACAGACAAAGAATTCCTGGAGGAGTTTTTGCGTCCTCGGTGATTCGTAATTGGCTAAAGAGGGAGCTAACAGTCTTGGGCAGAAATGGGTGACGTGGTAGGATTCCAAAGCATAGCCAATCAACTGATTTCTGGAGAGCGTCCCCTCAGCCATCTTCTCCAAGAAGGGAGAAGGGGGAAATCGCCTCTTTAGGCGCCCCAGGAATCTGGATAGTTCTCGGTAGAACTGGAGTCCAGTCACCCCAGGGGATTCCACTTCCCTCTGGTTTTCGGTTAGCAGACCACGGCGCTGGAACTCGGCAAGCAGTTCTGGGAGTTGCTCTCGAATCCCCGGACAAGCTTGAGCTAATTGCTCTGAGGACATTCCACCGAGCTGCAACAGTCTTAAAAGTTGAGTTGTCTCCTGTTGGTCTTCAGGCGGAAAATTGATGGAGCACCCTTGGTCGCGATAGCGAATTTCAACGCCAGTATCCTTAAATTTAAAAAGTACCCCATCTTTGAATAGTGGCTGTTGGCATAAAACCTTCGTCAATGACATAATTCCTTCCCTCTGTTAAATTGCCGAAACTCGTCGCAGTAAATGAGTAGTAGACGAGTAGTACTGACCTATAGCCCTATGGAAATTATCATACATTTCAATAAATAGGTAAGTTTGCCCCCTGAACCGCTGTCTCGTTTCTCGGTCGATGTGGGGGATTTCTTGAAAGATGCGACGGATTAAGTGTTCCTGTTCCCGTTTTAGCTTAGTATTGACCAGTTCTCTCATCGGGTCGATAAAGTGAGAGTCTAGTTCAAGCCGCTCACAGGCTCCAAGATAGAGCTGGAAATTTTTGAAAGTTCTATCTGCCAAAACTCCCAAGGTAGTAAGAAAAAAAAGTGGCTCAAAGTTTGCCCAAAATGCCAAACCATTACACATCCCCATGGTTTCTGGGAGTGGCATTGTCTCTGTGAGTTCCTCATGGCTAATGCCAATAACATTAAGCGCTTCCATGGCCAGCTTATCTTGCCCGTATTCTTGAGAGTAGAGTTCATTGAGCAAATATCGAACTTTTGTAGAGTTTTGGAATCCCAGCACAGGAGACTGAAAACAGCGCTTTAGGGAGAAAAAGTGATAATTCTCGATCGCAAAGCCATACAAAACATTGATTGGCAGTTCAGGTGCTGTTGAGTTGATTAATTTCCAAAACGGATTTTCTTCAAGGCTCTTGTCGAGCAATTCATGAGTTAAATCCTCCAATTCCAGCAGGGTATCGATCCCTGAATGAACTCTCAACTGGGCAACGTCATCGAGCAATCCCTGCTCGTCTAAGTTACGCACGATAGTATTAATAACTTCAGGGTTATCAGGAGATAACTTCTGTTGGAGTTCGCTCAGAGTTTTGGTTCCGTCCATGATGGAGAAAAGTTTCTGCAAGGCTTCTCCTGATTGACCGTTAATCTGGAACTCAAAATCTCGACCATCCTGAGAAAGAATAATCCGATCGCTATAGATATTCACCTTACACGCCAATCGAGGACGCAGCACTGTTTGGCTTTGCGTATCTTTTCCCTGAAAGCCTTGATTATGCATTTGTATATCTAAATTTGAGGCAACGCTTCCCATAACATTTTCCTTAATATCCGGGGTAAAAACATAAACTGAAATTTTAACTAAATATACTTAAACTTACTTTTCTCTTGGTCGATTGGATATGGCTAGGTTTCCTCAGCATCCCATCCTAGGTCATGCTCCGCTTTCCGACCGCTTTTTCAAATTTTTTAGTAGTAAATGGCAAAGCTTATGTTATACTTAAATCAGTCGATTTGAAGTCTTCTCTTGAAAATAAGTTACAGCCCATGAGGCAGTAGTATATGCCTCAAGCAGGAAGCTTGTCTCCAAAGCTAAAACCTCAGTTTGGGTAAGTTCAGCAGAACGGATTATAGGTTTACACATTCTGTGAACTACTGCTTATCATCTCTGCCCGATAGATAAGCAGTTTCCTGATTCAACGAGACCTGACGTATTCTGCTTCGCGCGCTCAGTTCCACGTTCCTAGGGCTACCGCCAGTTAGTCTTAGGAGCCATGTAAAAATTAAGTTGTACAAAATTTATTTTAGATAAATTGTGAAATTTAGCTTCCATAAAAGAAACTGTTCAGGTTATTTTTACACGAGTCCTTACAGTATTCCATACAGGAAATTAGAGGACGACAGGACACCAAAGTAGCTTCCCGTCCTTAATGGGGTATGGATGGCAATACGGCAGGGGGTATGGACGGCAATACGGCAGGGGGTAAGGTTTAATGGGACCAGGCTTTACTGGATAAATTAGCTTATCTTCGATAGAGATATCTACCTTCTCTGCGGTGATAGGAGAATCTGCAAGCAAACCCCCTTGGATGGAGAAAACTTCCTCAGTGTTTAGTTCTTCGAGATTGTCCAGGTTCTCGATTTTCAGACGCTTGTTTGTCATAATTTTTTTACCTCTTCAGTTTGTTTCAGTGAGAATTAGACTTGAATTTTCTCATTTGATGATCATTGTCTTATATTATTTCTAATATGTCTCGCCAATTTGGCATAAAACTATGAGGTGCGATGGAAAATTGGTTAGTGCATCAAGAAAGTGTGGGAATGATCGGATGAATATCGTCCCTAAATAGTGGAAACGATCGTTGAATGTCCTCTGTGTAGTAATCACAAAACTCGGGTCTCATGGAAAGACCAGCAAAGGAAGTCAACGATATTATTGTCCCAAATACCAAAAAACTTTTCCTGCGGAATTTGGTATACTGATGATTGGGGGTTGGTGATTAAGTAATGCTCTTCAATATTTATGAACCGTACAACTATAGTTTTTTCATAGAGATTTGAGACAAAAGTATTACCCATTCACTAACGCCGATGATTGAGGTGGGTATGAGCGAGTTTTACCCCCAGAAGTTCAGCAGATCATAGCGAAAGACCAAACACAACAGTTAGAGCGAACGAATGGCAAGTGATTGGTATCTTAGCTGTAACTATGAATTTCACGCCATAACTACACCCAAAACAACTGATGTAGTAGGTGTAGATTTGGGAGTGAAAACATTAGCAACATTAAGTGATGGGAAAGTATTTGAAAGTGTCAAGTCATACCGTAAGTTTGAAGCCAAGCTTTCGAGACTACAATACCATTACCGCAATAAAATTGTTGGTTCAGCTAACTGGAAAAAAGCACAACTGACTGAAAATAGCTAGACTACATAGGCGAGTAGCTAACATACGCTATGATGCACTTCATAAATTGACAACTTATCTAGCCAAAAACCACGGCAGTGTAGTAATTGAAGACTTGAACGTCAGCGGTATGTTAGCTAACCATAAACTAGCCAAATCTATAGCCGACCAAGGATTTTATGAATTCCGTAGGCAGTTAGAATATAAAACTCAGTGGTATGGCTCTGAATTAGTAGTCGTTGATAGATTTTTTCCATGATCAAAGACTTGTTCTAACTGTGGTCACATTCAAGAGATGCCATTAAATCTTAGGACTTATGAGTGTGGGTGCTCTGAGATATCTATAGACCGGGATTTAAACGCAAGTATAAATTTAAGAAATGTGGTCGGCTTGACCATTGATATAAAATCCGGATAATTACTATAGCCAAGTCATTGCGACTGGAACGGAGTGGAAGGAAGCAATCTCCGCGCATCCCTGAGATTGCTTCCTTCCGTCGCAATGACGACTGTTCAACCGGATTCTATATGATGCCTCTGGACGGAGTGCTGCCGACAGTTCCGGTGGAAGCAGGAAGTAAACATTAATACCATTTTCATAAAATATTGCTACAGTAACATAACAGGTAAAAGGAAATACGGAGCGCCGGAACCAGCAAAGATAAATAGACAAAAAATGGAGGAAAAAAAGTTTGATTTTGACAATAAATGCAAGCCATCAAGTATTAAAATGTAGGAATAAATTACAAATTAGAATGTAACAGCCTTTTTTGAATTTGGTATAAAATGTCGCGCTTGTGACGTTTTATATCGGTTTTATGAAGCAGTTCGCACATTGATACTCAATTTTTTTTGCATCTATGATTTTCATTAATGGATAATAGATAATTACCTCTGGTTAAAACCGCGAGGGAATTGAATATAAGGAAATATTATTTCTTGTCTTGGTCGATTGGATATGGTGAGGAAACCTCCCCATCCCATCCTGACGGAATGCTCCGCTTTCCGACCGCTCTCTTGGTCGATTGGATATGGTGAGGAAATCTCCCCATCCCTCGACCGCTTTTCCCCCTTTATTGGGGAGGCTTTAAAGGGTGAATTATTTAATTAATAATTATTAATTATTCTCTAAACATGCTAATTATTTCCATTGAACTTCATCGCACACCTATCTCTGAATTTAAACACTCAATAAATTAACCCAGTAAAATTAAAATTGAGGTAAAATGTTTAATGATAGATTGATTGTCAAAATAACTCAAAAGAATAATAACATAGCAAAAAGCTAAACATGATAAAATGAATAACTAAGGGAGTTTCCGAGGAGAATAAAAATGGCTGTAAAACTGCAAAGACCAATTTTAGTAGGTGGCATAGGATTATCTCTACTGTTATGGTTATTAGATAGTGTCCAAAATTCTGTGGCAGAATTTGGTGGAACTGCTATGTTAGGAATTATGGCAGCAAGTCTGGGAGTTTGGTTATTAAAAAGACCAAAATCTCTAGCGCCCCAAAAACAAACTATAATCCCATCACCAACAAAAGAAGTTGCCCAAGAGGCGATCGCAACCTTAACTACTACTATAGATAAGCTTGCTTTGGAAGTGGAAGGTATTAATAAGTCTGAAAAAATAAGTAATGATATTAGTCAACTACGTCAAAAAGTAGTAACTCTTACTCAGGAATTAGAAAGACAAGAATTAAGTATAGTTATTACAGGTAATCAGGGAGTTGGTAAAACTGCTTTGACTGAAATATTAAAGTCTCAGTGGATGTCTGCAAATTCCCAAAAAATAGAAATTACTGATATAACTTGGTTGCCAGAATGGATAACAAAAAATGAACATGCTCAAGTTAATCTTCTATCACCTTACGACTTGATATTATTTGTGACTACAGGTGACTTAATAGATTCAGAATTTCAAGCTTTATCAAAACTAACAACTTTCGGTCAACGTTTTATTTTGGTTTGGAATAAACAAGACTTATATTTGCTAGACCAAAAACCGCAAATTATCCAAAAAATCAAAGATACATTATCTACCATTAACTCAGAAGAAAATTTAGTCGGAATTTCTGCCAGACCTAATTCTATTAAAGTGCGAAAATATCAGCAGGATGGTAGTATTCAAGAATCTATAGAACAACCATTGCCAGAAATATCTGGATTGACAGAAAAGCTGAATCAATTATTAGAGAAGGAAAGGGAAAAATTAGTTTGGGCTACTACTAGAAGAAAAGCAGAAATAGTTAGATTAGAAGCTAAAAATATTCTCAATCAAATTAGAAGAGAACGAGCAGTTCCTGTAATTGAACAATATCAATGGATAGCTGCTGCTACAGCATTTGCTAATCCAGTTCCAGCTTTAGACCTATTAGCAACGGCAGCTATAAATGCTCAATTAATAGTAGACTTAAGTGCTATATATGAGCAAAAAATTTCCCTAGAACAAGGCAAGCAAGTAGCAGGTACTATGGCAGAGTTAATGTTAAAACTTGGATTGGTAGAATTATCTACTAAAACATTAACTACTATCCTCAAAAGTAACAGTATAACTTTTGTCGCTGGTGGCGGAATTCAAGCTGTCAGTGCTGCTTATCTTACTAGAGTAGCAGGTATGAGTTTAGTAGAATATTTTGCTACTCAAACAGATAGTAATTCTGTCAATGTTGAGAAGTTAGGAAAAATTATTCAAAGTGTATTTAGCAAAACTCAAGAAAATAATTTCCTTAAGTCTTTTGTAACTCAGGTAATAAGTCACATTTTGCCACAGGAGAAAAAATTAGAAGCTGTCTCAACTGTGGCAGAATAATATGGCAATAGATACTAAGTACCTCTGCTAAATAATTAGTATATTGAGAATTTTTCCGAGGCGACTATATATCTGAGAAGACTCCCAGATATAAATTGAACCAAATATTTCCCTACTGCCACAGATACTCCATTTTGTGAAAGTTGAGAAATCAGGAAAAATTATTCAAAGTGTATTTAGCAAAACTCAAGAAAATAATTTTTTGAAGTCTTTTGTAACTCAGATAATAAGTCACATTTTGCCACAGGAGAAAAAATTAGAAGCTGTCTCAACTGTGGCAGAATAATATGGCAATAGATACTAAGTACCTCTGCTAAATAATTAGTATATTGAGAATTTTTTCGAGACGACTATGATCTGAATTGCTGGAGCTACTTATAACTGATAACTAATATCAAGTCTCATTAATTAGCCATAATAAAAATCTTTTCTCTGATAAATTTCTCCCTGTTCCCAGTTAAGTGTTCCCAGTTAAGTGTTCCCTCAATTTTTTATTGTGGGTATTCAAAGAGACATG